>JBGUDX010000107.1:0-5683 GCA_041821645.1 Acidobacteriota bacterium | reverse complement strand
GCATCGTTTTCCCCCCTTAAGGTAGTACACTCCGGAGCGAGAGCCGAACCGCAGATTCTCTATAATAAAAAGTAGGGATTGCCGAGTAGGCCTGGGGAGGGATTAAGGAACCATGAGAGTCGTCGCCCGGATGCGCGAGCGCGGCCACTCGCTCGAGGAGCTGAAGCGCGCCGGCCGGGACGGCAAGCTGGCGTTCGGGCTCACCGAGGATGCGTTTGCCGATCGGAGCGAGCCGGTCCCGATCACCGAGGCCTCCGAGCGGACCGGTCTCGCCGAGGCCATGATCGAGCGGATCATGGTCGTGCTCGGCAGCCCGGCCGGACACGAACGCAGCCTCAGCGAGGTCGATGTAGAGGCGCTCGAGCTCGTCAACGGGGTCGCCGAAGCCGGGCTTCCATTCGAGGCGGTGCTGCAGCTGGTTCGGGTCTATGCCCAGGCGGTTCAGAGGATCGCCGACGCGGAGGTCCGGCTCTATCACCTGTTCGTCCACGAGCCGATGATCCGGGAGGGGCTGGGAGCGTTCGAGATGGCGGAAGAACTCGCCGCGGTCGCCGAGACAAGCTCTCCCCTGTCAACCCCGCTGTTCCAGTATCTGCACGGTCGCTACGTGCGCTTCTTCATGGAGCAGGACACGGTCGGGCACATGGAAAACGAGTTCGCCGACGAAGAAGAGGCCGGCCAGGTCCGGATCACCCTCTGCTTCATCGATCTGACCGGATTCACCCGGTTCACCGAGGAGGAAGGGGATGCCGAGGCCTTCTCGGTGGTCGAGCGATTCACCGAGGCGGTCGAGGCGACGCTTCCGCCCGAAGCAAACATCATCAAGTCGATCGGCGACGAGGTCATGGTCGTGTCACCCGACGCCCGGACGCTGGTCGAATGGGCCATCGGCTTTCTGGCCCTGTTCCCGGACCGGCCCAAGCCGAGGGTCGGGATTCACTACGGTTCCGCCGTGTTCCGTGACGGCGACTACTTCGGCAGCCAGGTGAACCTGACCCACAGGGTGGTTGACCGGGCCCTCGGGGGCGAGATCCTGGTCACCGACGCGGTGGCCGCCGCGATCGAGGGCCACGAGGACATCACGCTCGACGGAATCGGCGCGGTCGAGCTCAAAGGCTTTCCCGAGCCGACCCCGCTCTATGTGGCCCGGGTGCGCGAGTGAACGCCGGATCGAGCCTGGAATGCGGCCGGCCACTCGTCCCCTGAACCACGGCTCCCGACGTGTCGGAGGCTGAGATCCCGGCCGTGCCTGAACCCGGTGGCATCGGGCCGTTGATCCCGGAGAAGGCGCTCGAGGCGGTCCGGGCTTCCGGACTGGTCGACCCCGGCGACCGTGGCGTCATCCTGCTTTCCGGAGGCCCGGATTCGGTCTGCCTCGCGGCCGCGCTGGCCGCGTTCCTGGAGCAGTCGGACCGGGCGACCGCGGTCCACGTCAACTACGGCATTCGAAGCGATTCCGACCTGGACCAGTCGATCTGCGAGCGCCTCTGCGAGCGGCTGGGGATCGAACTGGTGGTCGAGCGGCCGCCCGAGCGGCAGGGAAACCTCCAGGACTGGGCACGGCGGGCCCGCTACGCCGCCGCCGAGCGGGTCCGAGCCGAGCGGGGGGCCGACTGGGTAGCGGTCGGCCACACGGCGAGCGACCTGGCCGAGACGGTGATCTACAGGCTGGCAGTCTCGCCCGGATTGCGTCCGTTGCTCGCGATGAGAGCCCGCAGCGGCCCGGTGATCAGACCGCTGCTGGCGCTCTCTCGGGGCGAGGTCCGGCAGGCGGCGGAGTCGGCCGGTCTGGAGTTCGTGGTTGATCCGTCAAATGACGATCCTGCGTACGCCAGGGCCCGGATCCGCAATGAAGTCGTTCCGGTTCTCCGCGCGATCAACCCCGGGGTCGAGACGAACATCAGTGCCACCAGGTCGGAGTTGATCGAGGACGATGCGCTGCTGGAGCAGCTTGCCGAAGCCGCGCTCGACGACGCCCTGGTAGTTCCCGGATCCGGGGCCGATTCGGCGATGACGGACCCGGTCGACCCGGTTCTGCCGGTGGCGGCTCTCGAGGACGCACATCCCGCACTCGGGCGACGGATGCTCAGAGCCCTTGCCGAAAGCACACTGGACCGCCCGGTCCCGGTTTCCCCGGCCCTGGCCGGGCGGCTGCTCCGGCTCGGCCGTGCCCCGGAGGGCGGTCGGGTCGATCTGGGCGGCGGAGCCACGTTCGTGATCGAGGCCGGCCGTGTATCTGTGTCCGCCGGCCCGGACGGTCTCCCGGAGGAAACGGCGGACGCGGTCTCCCTGGATCTGCCGGGAGCGGCCGAGTGGCAGGGCTGGACGGTCCGGGCCGAGGACGCTGAGCCGCCATTCGATCCCGCCGGACCGGACCTGGCCCTGATCGACCGGCAGAGCCTGGGCGAGGTGGGCGGCGAAGGCCGAGGTAACGGACTGACGGTGCGTGGATGGCGTCAGGGCGACCGGATCCAGCCTCTGGGTATGACCGGGACGAAGAGCCTCCAGGACCTGTTCACCGATGCCGCGGTCCCGCGATCCCGGCGGCGCTCACTGCCCGTGGTCCTGGCCGGCGACGAGATCGTATGGGTCGCCGGAGTGGCGATCTCGCACCGGTTCCGCATCCGGCCGGACACAGCGGCCGCGGTGAAGATCACTGCGACGCCGGCCGGGCAGGGAGGCATAGACTGACCACGATGGACCAGCCAAAAATCGGGGAGGTGCTGATCAGCTCCGAGGACCTCGAACGGAGGGTCGGCGAGATCGGCGCCGAAATCAGTCGTGACTACCAGGGCCGGGACCTGGTGATGGTCGGCGTACTCCGGGGCGCCGTGGTCTTCATCGCCGATCTGCTCCGCAGCCTGACCGTGCCTTGCGAGATCGACTTCATGGCTGTGTCCAGCTACGGGTCCTCGCGCGATTCTTCCGGCGTGGTGCGGATTCTCAAGGATCTGGACGATTCGATCACCGGCCGCAACGTGCTGATCGTAGAGGACATAGTCGATTCCGGCCTCACCCTCAACTACCTGGTGCGCAACCTGAAGGCCCGGGACCCCGAGTCGATCGAGGTCTGCTCGCTGCTGACCAAACCGGAGCGCCGGAGGGTCGATGTGCCGATCAGATACACCGGCTTTGAGATCCCCAACACCTTCGTCGTCGGCTACGGGCTCGACCACGCCCAGCGGTATCGGAACCTCGACCACGTAGCCGTGCTTCCTGAAGACTCCGTTCCGACCCTCTAACCGGTACCGGGCGGCGGTATCTCCCTGCTAGGCTGACCTTTCGGCAATGCTGCCGGGAACTTCCGGCAGGGCCGACCTTTCCCACCCACAGAGGCAAATTGAAACGGTTTTTCAAAAGCGCGGCATTTCCGATTCTGCTGGTAGTGATCCTGGCCTTCGTAGCCCAGCGCGTGATCAGTCCCGACAGCGGTGAAAAGCCGCCGACCTACAACGAGTTCCTGCAGCAGGTCGAAAAGGGCGAGATCAAAGAGGTCACGATCAACACGAAGGACAACTCGCTTGACGTAGCCGAGCAGCCGGCCGCCGGCTCCGATGCGGAAACCGGAGAGAAGTTCGAGACCGGCTACCCGCCGAACACCGAGCAGAACCTGCAGAACCAGCTCGTTACCAACGATGTAGCGGTCACGGTCAAGGGGAAGGGCGGCAGCAGCCTGGTTTCGATGTTGACCTACGTCCTGCCGTTCCTGCTCTTTATCGGCTTCTGGATCTTCTTGATGAACCAGATGCAGGGCGGTGGCTCACGGGTGATGAGTTTCGGCAAGTCGAAGGCGAAGAAGGTGGCAGTCGATGCGCCCAAGATCGGCTTCAAGGACGTCGCCGGCGCGGACGAGGCCGTGCAGGAGCTGCATGAGATCAAGGAGTTCCTGCAGACCCCCAAGAAGTTCCAGTCGCTGGGGGCGAGGATTCCGAAAGGCGTGCTGCTCTACGGGCCGCCCGGCACCGGCAAGACCCTGCTCGCCCGGGCCGTCGCCGGTGAAGCCGGGGTCCCTTTCTTCTCGATCTCGGGGTCCGATTTCGTCGAGATGTTCGTCGGCGTCGGCGCCAGCCGGGTCCGTGACCTGTTCGAGCAGGCCAAGGAGAGTTCTCCCTGCATCATCTTTATGGACGAGATCGACGCGGTCGGCCGCCATCGAGGGGCCGGCATGGGCGGCGGTCACGACGAGCGCGAGCAGACCCTCAATCAGCTGCTGGTCGAGATGGACGGCTTCGAGATCAAGGACAACATCATCCTGATCGCCGCCACCAACCGTCCCGACATCCTCGACCCCGCCCTGCTCCGGCCCGGCCGGTTCGACCGACAGGTCGCGGTAGACCGCCCCGACCGCGAGGGGCGCAGGAAGATCCTCGAGGTTCACTCGCGCGGCAAGCCGCTTGCCGGCGAAATCGACCTGGATGCCCTGGCCGGGCAGACCCCCGGGTTCACCGGCGCCGACCTCTCCAACCTGATCAACGAGGCGGCGCTCCTGACTGCCCGGACCGACAAGCGCGAGATCACCATGCACGAGCTCGAAGAGGGCATCATGCGGGTGGTCGCCGGCCCGGAGAAGAAGACCCGGATCATGTCGGAGAAGGAGAGGAAGATCACGGCGTATCACGAGATGGGCCACGCGATCGTCGGTCACGTGCTGCCCAATTGCGACCCGGTTCACAAGGTCTCGGTGATCAGTCGCGGTCAGGCGCTCGGTTACACGATCTCCCTGCCGACCGAGGACAAGTTCCTCACCTCCCGGGCCGAGCTGAGCGAGACGATGGCGATGACCCTGGGCGGCCGTGCGGCCGAAGAGCTGGTCTTCAATGAGATAACCACCGGGGCCTCGAACGACCTTGAGAAGGTGACTGCGACCGCCAAGCAGATGGTCACCCGGTTCGGCATGTCCGAGCGGCTGGGACCGCGCGTATTCGGCCACGACCGGGCCCAGCCTTTCCTCGGCCGCGAAATGGGCTCCGAGCCGGACTATTCGGACGAGATCGCCCGCGAGATCGACGATGAGATGCGCCGGATCGTCGAAGGTGCCCATCAGACCGCCAGAGACATCCTCGACGAACGAAGCGACGATCTCGCGCGGGTCTCGGAGATCCTGCTGGTCCGGGAGACGCTCGATGCCGAGCAGTTCGTGGCCCTGCTCGAGGGAGCGGCCGAGGAAGAGGTCTTCCCCAAGGAAGAGCCGATCGAAGACGAGCCCGAGGCCGACCTCCCGACTGAGCCCGAGCCGGTCCACCGCTCGGGCAGCGACCCCTCGAAGGCTCCGCCCCGCCCGGGCTACGATCGGACGACGCCCCCGCCCCGCCACAGAGGCCAGGCTCGAGACCGCGCGCCGCACCGGCGCCGGTCTCGCGCGCCTGCCTCAACGTGGGCGTCGGTGCTCGGGGCGCTGGCCCTGGCCCTCGTGGTCGTCCTGGTGCCGTTTGCGTTGAGCGACCGCTCCAAGGAGCAGCCCCCGCGCGACACGGATGATCTGGGTGCGGCGCCCGTGGCCGATGAGGACGGCGGCGCGCTCGGGCTGGCCGCCGGCGGCTCGCTCCAGTACCAGCCCGCCGAGGCGGTGGCGGCCGACCTCGACGCCTTCGAGGCCGCGCTCAGCAACGAGGATTTCAGCCAGGACGCGCACGTCAACACCGTCGACCCGACCGCCCTCTTCAACTCGACCATCGATTGGATC
>JBGUDX010000106.1:0-5706 GCA_041821645.1 Acidobacteriota bacterium | reverse complement strand
GGCAGGGATAGTGCCCCGGGGCAGGCGGCGAGGGTTCGGTCGGGGATCAGGCGGCGAGGGTTCGGTCGGCGATCAGGCGGGCGAGGGCCATCGAGGAGGTCGCCGCCGGCGATGGGGCGTTGCGGACGTGAATGCCGTCGCCGATCTGCTCGACCAGGAAGTCGTCGACCAGCCTGCCGTCCCGTCCGAGGGCCTGGGCCCTGATCCCACACGGGCCAGGTTCGACGTCTCTCGTGGTCAACCCCGGGACCATCCTGGCCGCTTCGCTGACCAGCGCCCGGGTATCGACCGCGTGCCGGATCTCGCGCAGGCCGGCGCGCCAGGCGTGCCCCATGAGCCGCCAGGTTCCAGGCCAGGCCAGCGTTTCTGCCAGGTCGCGTGGGCTCAGCCGTGAAATCCGGTACGCGTCCCGGGCGCCGACGATAAGGGCCGTGGGTCCGATCAGCAGGCTTCCGTCCATGGTCCGGGTCAGGTGGGCTCCGAGGAACGGCAGGGCGGGGTCCGGCACGGGGTAGATGTTGCCCCGGACGAGGTCTTCCTTGCCGGGCCTGACCTTCAGGTAGCCACCCCTGATCGGCACGATCCGGGGTGAGGCCGAGCCGCCGGCTGCCCGGGCCAGGCGGTCCGACTGGAGCCCGGCGCAGAAGACTGCTCGTGCGGCCCGTACGACTCCGCCGGGGGTGCCCAGGGTCACTCCCCGGCCCCGGAGGTCGCCGGACGGCTCGTGGGAGGCTCGACCGGACGGCTCTCGTGAGGCTCGACCGGACCGCACGTGGGAGCCGCCTTTGCTGGGGTCCGGCCCGGCCACCCGAACCGGCGCTCCGAGGTGGATCGTGCCGCCGCCGGCCTCGAAGTCGGCGGCGAAACCGGAGGCGACACGGGCGAAGTCGACCACACCGGTGGCCGGCGAATGGAGCGCGCCGAGGCCGCGGGCCGCGGGCTCGATCTCGGCGATGCGCCCGGCCGGGATCCGGCAGAGCCCCCTGACCCCGTTGGCCCGGCCCCGCCGCTCTAGTTCGTCGAGTCGTTCCAGTTCGGTCTCGTCCGTTGCGACGATCAGTTTTCCCGTGGCCGGGTGTGGAATGCCACGCTGCCCGCAGTAGCGGTTCAGCTCGTCGGCGCCCTCCACGCAGAGCCTTGCCCGGAGTGAGCCGGGCTCGTAGTAGACCCCGGCATGGATGACCCCGCTGGTGTGGGAGGTCTGGTGTGCGGCGAGGTGGTCTTCGGCCTCGAGCAGGCAGATCCGGGCGTCCGGCTCGCGTCCGATCAGCTCGCGGGCAGTGGCCAATCCGACGATCCCGCCTCCCACCACCGCGATATCCGTCTGCCGGGGCGGGGGGCCGCTTCTGGTCATGACCCGGCCATCGCTGACCACGAACTACCTCTCCAGCGGGGGGATCGCGAGTTCGTCCTCGTCCTGCTCCCAGGAGACGATCAAAGGCAGCCGCCACATCAGGCTGGCCGCGACCAGGCCCAGGGCGGCGGCGAACATCGCCAGGAACCACTGGCCGGCGGTCAGCATCGACATATCGAAAAACTCGCGCAGCGGTGTCACCGCGAGGATGCCGGCGAACAGGGCGCCCAGTCCGGCGATCATCGCCAACATGTAGCTCTGGATGGCGATGTGTTCGCGGCCCGGCCCCCGTTCGAGCAGCAGCACGAACGAGAGGCCGAGCACGATCAGGGTGGTGGTCGCGGCGGTCCGGCCCTCCTGCTGTGACCCTCCGAAGACCACGTCGAGCAGGAAGAAGGAGAGGATCGAGGCCAGTGCCGTAGCCAGACCGGCGGGTACCGCGAAGGCCCCGAGCGAGCGCAGCAGGTGACCTCGGTAGAGCGGGCCGTCGGATGGGGCCAGGGCCAGTACGAAAGAGGGGATCCCGATGGTGAGAAATGCGGCGAGCGTCAGGTGGCGGGGCAGGAAGGGAAAGGCGAACCCCGGCACCGAGACCAGCAGGATCAGGGCCGCCGCGTAGACGGTCTTGGTCAGGTACAGCCGGCCCAGCCGATGGATGTTGCGAGCGATCCGGCGGCCTTCGGCGACCGCCTCGGGCAGGCGGGCGAACTCGTCCCGGAGCAGGACGACGTCGGCCACGCTCTTGGTCACCTGGCTGCCGGAGCCCATCGCCACCGCCATCCGGGCGCTCTTCAGGGCGGGAACGTCGTTGACGCCGTCGCCGATCATCGCGGTGTAGTGGCCGGCCTCGGCCAGCGCGGTCACCAGCAACTTCTTCTGCTCCGGCCGGATCCGGCAGAAGACGGTGTTCTCTTCGGCCGCGGCAGTCAGTGCCTCAGGGTCGTCCGGGAGCTCGCTTCCCTGGATCACCCCGGCCTCTTCCGGGATCCCGACCGCCGCGGCGACCGAGGTAACGGTTTCGCGGGCGTCGCCCGATATCAGCTTGAGGGCGACGTCTTCGCTCCTCATCAGCTCCAGGGTCTCGGAGACTCCGGGTCTCAGGTTCTCTTCCAGGACCACCAGGGCGACCGGCTCCAGTCCTGACGGATGACCCTCGTCACCGTTCGCCGGCAGGGGCCGGGTGGTCTGCGCGAGGGCGATCACCCGGCGCCCGGCCGACGTCTCTACCGAGAGCCGGTCGGCGAGCGTTTCATCCAGGCTTAGCGCGCCCGACTCGATCATCAGATCAGGCGCTCCCATGACCAGGCTGACCCGGTCCGGGTCGGTGCCGAAAGTCATCCCGCTCCACTTCCACTCGGACGAGAAGGCAACCTCGGCGCTGACCGGCTCGGGCTCGGCCGGGAACTCCTCGGCGATCGCCTCCAGGGTGCGGTTTCTTTCCCCCGCGCTGGCCGCGAAGCGACCCAGCTCCCGGCCGGCCCGGTTGCTGTCGGTGAGGGAGGCCGGCTCGATCCCGACCAGCGTCAGGTTGCCGTCGGTGAGCGTCCCCGTCTTGTCGACGCAGATCGTGTCCACCGAGGCCAGCGATTCGGTCGCGCTCATCTGCTGAACCAGTGTGTCCCGCCTGGCCAGGCTCACCGCCGCGACCGCGAAGGTCACGCTCATCAACAGCACCAGGCCCTCGGGGATCAGGGTGATCAGGCCTGCGGTCGCGGTCTGGGCCGCCTCGGTCAGCTCGACGTTCCGGATGATCAGCGAAGCGATCAGCAGGATGGCGAGGGGAATCAGGATCTGGGTGCAGACGATGATCACCCGGTTCACTTCCCCCTCCAGCGGTGAGGGAGGGTGCCGGAAGGCCTTGGCTTCACCTGCGACCTGGCCCGCGTAGCTGTCGTCGCGGACCGCGGTCACCTCGAAATAGCCCGATCCCGACAGGACGAACCCGCCCGAGAGCACCGAATCGCCGCTCGCCTTGGCGACGCCGTCGGCTTCGCCGGTCAGCATCGATTCGTCGATCGTCAGTCCCCTGGACGAGGTCACCAGGCCGTCGGCGACCAGCTGGTCTCCCGGGGTCAGGCGAACGATGTCCCCCGGCACGATCTCCTCCGCCAGCAACTCGGTCTCGGCACCGTCCCGGATCGCGTCCGCCCTCGGGGCAACCAGGACGGCCAGCCGGTCCAGGGTCTCCTTGGCTTTCATCTCCTGCCGGATTCCGATCCAGGAGTTGACGATCGCGATGAGACCGAAGACCGCGTCGGCGAACAGCCCGAGCGACAGGATCAGAATGAAGAAGATCCCGATGATCAGGTTGAAAAGGGTGAAGACGTTGCCGGCGACGATGCTCGAGGTCGAGCGTGACGAGTGGGTCTCGGCCGGGCCGAGTGCCTTGAGCCGCTCTGCCGCCTCAGCCGAACTCAGGCCGGTTTCGGGCATTACCTGTGTCGCGGTGTCGGCCACGTCTGGATTGTTGCGGGTCCGGCGGTTGCCCGGACCGTGGCCGGCGCCCGGGTTCCCGGTATAGTCGCGCGCCATGACGCTAAAGCTTGGCTTTTACCTCGGCTACTGGGGAATCGGACCGAAGGGCGACGAGGCACTGGAGGCGGTGAAGTACGCCGAAAGCCTGGACTACGAATCCGTATGGGTGGCCGAGTCCTACGGCTCGGACGTGGTCAGCGTGCTGGCCTGGCTGGCCGGCCAAACCGAGAAAATCAATCTCGGCGCCGCGATAATGCAGGTTCCGGCGCGGCCACCCGCCACCGCGGCGATGGCCGGGGTGACGATCGACGAACTCTCTGGCGGCCGCTTCATGTTCGGTTTCGGCCCCTCGGGCCCACAGGTGTCCGAAGGCTGGTACGGCGTTCCGTACGCGAAACCGTGGGGCCGCACCCGCGAATACATCGAAGTCGTTCGCGAGATCGTCGCCCGCGAAGAAAAGATCGACCACCAGGGCGAGCACTACCAGCTGCCGTTGCCCGATGGGCAGGGCAAGTCGCTCAAGCTGAACATCAGGCCCCGCCGGACCGAGATCCCCGTGTTCGTCGGAGCGATCGGCCGCAAGTCGGTCGAAATCGCGGCCGAGATAGCCGACGGCTGGATCCCGATTTTCTTCAGCGTCGACAAATTCGAAGAGGCCTGGGGCGAGCACATTGAAGCCGGCCTGAAGAAGGGCAACCGGCAGCGCTCGGATCTCGAGATCTCGCCCTCGATCCAGGTGGCGATCGATGGAGATCTGGAGGCCGCCCGGAACATGGTCCGCATGGGGCTTGTCCTGTACTTCGGCGGCATGGGTTCCCGGAAGACCAACTTCTACGTTGACCTGGCCCACCGGTTCGGGTTCGGCGAAGTCGCCGACGAGGTTCAGGTCAAGTTCCAGGACGGCGACAAGGAGGGCGCTTTCGGCGCGCTGACCGACGATCTGGTCAATGCGGTTTCGCTTATCGGGACCGAAGCCGAAGTGGCCGAGCGGCTGGCCCGGTTCCGGGAAAACGGGATCGACCGCCTGATCATGACTCCGGCCCACCCCGAGACCGACCAGGTGCGTCACACGATGGAGCGCCTCGCCGCTCTCACCCGGTGAGGGCCGGACCGATGATCCCGCTGAGGTCAGAACCGGCGACCGGGTGGTCGCGGTGTCCGGGCATGGCCGGAACTGGATCGACCAGCGGTCATCCGGCCGGCCATTTCGCATAGGCTGACGCGGTCTTGTCGATGAAGATTGGCGTACCGAAAGAAACCGCTGACGGCGAGCACCGGGTTGCCCTGGTGCCGGATACGGTCAGTTCCCTGGGAAAGACCGAGGGGGTGGATCTCGTGGTCGAGACCGGGGCCGGCGACATCGCCGGTCATCCCGACTCCCAGTACAGCGAGGCCGGGGCCACGGTCGGCTCCGCGTCCGACGTGGCCGCCGCCGATGTGGTGCTGCGGGTCGGCCCGCCGGCCCTCGACGAGATCTCAGGATTGCGCTCGGGACAGGTTCTGATCAGCCATCTTTCCCCCTGGACCTCGGCCGAAACCAACGCGGCGCTCGCTCAGGCCGGCGTGACCGCGTTCGCGATGGAGGCAATCCCGAGAACGACCCGCGCACAGGCCATGGACGCGCTGTCATCCCAGGCCACCGCCGCCGGCTACGCCGCCACGATGATCGCGGCGCGCGAGTCCGGGCGCTTCTGGGGAATGCTCACCACGGCCGCCGGGACGATCCGTCCGGCCAAGCTTCTGGTGCTCGGGGCCGGCGTCGCGGGGCTTCAGGCAGTGGCCACAGCCAAGCGACTGGGTGCGATCGTCACCGGCTTTGATATCAGGCGCGCCGCCTGGGAGCAGATCGCCTCGCTCGGCGGACGGCCGCTCGAGCT
>JBGUDX010000105.1:0-5721 GCA_041821645.1 Acidobacteriota bacterium | reverse complement strand
CAACACCAGGAGGTCAGGCGCCGGGCCCGCCATCCTGCTCAGGCTTTGCTCGTCGAGCCGCGAAGAACTGACCGGCCCGAGTGGTCGGGGCTGCCGTTCTCAGGCTGAATCGAAACGTCGAAATACTCGTACTTGCCGGGATTCACCGGCAGCGGCACCTCGATCTGCGATTGACCCTCTTCTCCAACCCGGAAGGAGCCGAGGGACACCAGTTCTCCCTCTTTGCCGAGCAGCCAGAGTTCGTAGAACTCGCTGTCGGGAGACGGTTTGAGGCCTTTCACGGTGAGCGTCACGGGATCGTCGGTCGAATCCGGGTCCTCGGTCGATCTCGCCAGCGAGACCTGGCCGGAGGCGCCGGCCGGCGCCTCCCCCAGCGAGTCCATGGCAAAGGTCTGCGTCTGAGTCGGGCCGTCCAGCCCCGACCCGGAGCCTCCGTCTTCAGAGAGGGTGCCGGCAAAGAAGCCGACCACAAGCAGTGCCAGCCCGACGGCTCCGGCGGTCGCCAGGCGCGGCCAGGTGAAGCCCCCCGGACGCCAGAGGCGGAACCGGGAAGAGCGCTCCGACCGGTCCGCTTGCACGGCCTTTTCGCCAGTCGGCTCGGCGGGCGCCTCTTTTGCCGTATCCGCCTCGATACCCGCCGGCATGACCAGCGGGGGCGGGTCGGGCTGATCCCAGGCCTCGTCCGGGAGTGCCTCCAGCCGGCTCACGACCGGGGACATCTCGTCGACCATCCCGGCCAGATCCTGGTCGACCTCGAGTTCACGCTCAAATGCGGATGCCTCAGCCGGAGACATCTCGCCGATCACATATTCGACAACTCTCTGCTTTCGGTCATCCATCGGAAGCCTCCATCATGACGCGCAGCCGTTCCAGACCGCTGACCATTCGAGACTTGACGGTTCCCAGTGGAACTTCGGTCCTGGCGGATATCTCGGTCTGACTCAACTCGTCCTGAAACCGGAATCTCAGCACCTCGGCCTCGTCGGCCGGAATATCGGCCAGTATCTGGGCGAACTGCCAGGTCTCGACTACCTCATCGATCCCGTTGTGATCGCCGGAGGACTGGTCGACGAGCCGGGCGGCCTGCTGTGGATCGCTGGGCTCTGGCACACGCCGGCGCTTGTAGTCGATCGCGCGACTGCGGGCGATGGTCATGACCCAGGCCATCAACGAGCCGCGTTCGCCGTCAAAGCGATCGGCCTTCTCCCAGGCCTCGATGAACACCTGCTGCTGTACGTCTTCGGCCGTTGCCCGGTCACCGAGAAAGCGACAAAGATAGGCGAACACCGGCCGGGCGCAAGTCTCATGGACCTCCCGAAGCGCATCGGGGTCTCCCCCGGCCATTCTCTCGACCAGTCGAGCGTCGGACGCGGCCGAACGCTGCTCACGCTTTTCCTTGATCCACTTGACCAAACCTGATGGGTAGTCAAGCAGGCTCGGCCGGACAGGAACAAGAAAGGGGGTGACGGGGCCGTCATCGTGGACATTCCCGTCACCCCCGTTTCCTAGTTCTTCGGAATCAGAACCGCGTCGATCACGTGGACCACGCCGTTCGATGCCTCGACGTCCGCCTGAACGACGGTTGCGTCATTGATCTTGACCTTGTCGCCGTTGATCGTCACCTTGAGCTTTTCGCCCTGGAGGGTTTCGACCATCTGCCCGTCGGACAGATCGGCGGCCATCACGTCACCGTCTACTACGTGGTAGGTGAGGATGTTGGCCAGTTCGTCCTGGTTCGCCGGCTTGAGCAGGCGCTGGAGCTCGTCCGGCGGCAGTGCGTCGAACGCCTCGTTGGTCGGCGCGAAGACCGTGAACGGTCCATCGCCCTCGAGGGTCTCGACCAGTTCGGCGGCCGTGAGGGCGTCAACCAGAGTCGAGAGGTCCTCGTTGCTGGCGGCCAGCTGGACGATGTCCTGGCTGGCAGCGTCGCTGCTGGACGATGAGTCGGTTGCCTCAGTGGTCGTCGAGCCGTTGTCCGAGTCGTCGTCGTCACTACACGCGGCGACGCCGAACGCCAACACCGGCAGACAGAAACAGAGTAGAAGCAGTTTCTTGATCATTGTTCTTTTCTCCTTGTGATTCGTTTTTTTGTACTAACTGTTTTTGTACTAGCTGTTTTCGATGAATCTCTTGCTACACGTAGGGAGGGGGGTGAAAGGTCTGCCCGTATCGACATTCCCATCACCCCCGAATCCCTATGTCATTCACTGCCTGGTCGTTCTCGCTACTTGGCGAACGCGTTGACAGTCGCGGTCCCGAGGGTCAGCCCTTCGGTGAACGCTGTGACGCCGAACGCCCCGTTGAGAGCAGCCGCCGCGTCAGCCGTCAGGCTGGCCGAGACTCCGCTGAGGGTGATCTTCTTGCCCTTGGTCTTGGCCTTGAGGTCAGACAGATCGAGCGAAAGGATCGAAACCCTCTGCCCGCCGACCAATGCGGTCAAGTCCGGGTCGTTGTCGATGTTGATCCTGAAACGAGTCAGCTCAACCGTGGTGTCTCCCGCGGTCAGCGACAGTCCGCCACTGTGGCGGATCGTCCCCGCGAAAGTCGAGGCGTTCACCTTGCCACCGGTAATCGGGAAGGCGATCTCGCCGCCCGGAGTGACCGATGCAGGGCCGACCGGCGCGGCAGCAACGCCGAGATCGGTCAGTGCCTGAGCGGTACCGGGATCCAGGGCCAGGTCAGTGCTTCCCTTTTCCTGGAGCTGCACCGTCTTGGGCTTGGCCGGCTGCGACTTGGTCCGGATATCTACTCCGACCCTGCCGATCCGCATGTTCGACTGGAACAGGTGGACCCCGAAGGTCTGGTTCAGGGCATTGGCGGCAGCTCCGGTAAGAGATACGCCGACCCTGCCGATCCTGATCCTGTTGCCGTTCTGCTTGACCTTCGCCTTGCTCAGGTTGAGGTTCAGCAGGTTGACCCGGCTCTTGCCGACCTTCGCCGAGAGCTTGTTCGACTTGCCGGTCTTGACCGTGAACGACTTGGCTACGAGACTCTTGCCACCCGCCTGGAAGCGCAGACCGCCCGAATGACGGATCGTGCTGGCGGCGGTCTTCGGGTTGATCTTGCCTCCGGTCACCGGAAAGACGACTGCGCCCTTCTTGACCTTGGCCGGCTTGACCGGCGAAACTGCAACACCGTTAGCGGTGAGCGCTTTGGCTACTCCGCTGTTCAGCTTGAGTGCAGTATCGCCGCCCTTGATCTGGTCTGCGGCCGCTTGTCCGGCGCTGAGCCCGGTCAGGCCGATTGCGAGAGCCGCGGCGGCGCCGAAGCTGATGGCCATTCGCTTGACCGACGGCCGGTACTTTCCTGTTTCTACGGTTGAATTCACCGTATTCACCTCCTGGGTAGTTATTGACATCTACCCGGGGGTACGAACCCAACCGCGCAATCGGTTGAGCAGATCGGAATTTTTTTAGCCGGCTGTCTCCCGGCCCTTCCTTCCCAGGCGGCCTCCGACGAAGAACAGGGTGACCAGGAAGCCGGCAAGCGCGAGGGCGGTGTCAAGCCGGAAGCCCGCGTGGAGGCCGGAGATCAAGCCGGACTGATTGGCGAACACGGTCGTCGTGAGGGCAAGCCCGACCGAACCGCCGGCGATCTGGAACATGTAGATGATGCCGCCGGCCAGACTGGAGCGGGACTCGTCGACCGACGTGACCGCGGACGTAGTCGCAGCCGAGTAGAAAAGGCCGATCCCGATTCCGAGCAGGACCAGTCCCGGGACGATCGACGTGTAGGCACTGTTCGCTCCAATCCCGAGACCGATCAGGAAGGGCCCGAGCACGATGCAGGCCGCACCCACCGTGACCAACGGCTTGGCTCCCGTCCTGTTGTAGAGCGGACCGGCGATGAATGAGGTCAGAGCGAACACCCCCATGAACGGGATCAACCCGAGCCCGGCTTCGAACGCCGTGTAGTTCAACTCCGTCTGGAGATAGCGTGGAACGTAGAAAAGCGCGGCGAAAAAGGTTGAAGACATCAAGAGGATCGCTGCACAGGTCGCGGTGAAGCTGGTGTTGCGCATCACATCGGCGGGAACCAGCGCGTAGGGACCGGCCCGGCGCTCGGCCAGGCCGAACGCAGCGAGCAGCAGCACCGAAAGGGCCACGCAACCGATTACCAGCGGGTCGCCCCAGCCGACATCGATCACCTGGTCGAGAGCGACCATGAACAGCACAGCCCCAGCGAGAGGGTGGCGACTCCGGCGTAGTCGATTCGCCGCTCGTCATCTTCCGGCTTCGGCTGGTGGATATAGAGGTAGACCACGGTTATCGCCAGCAGTGAGATCGGCACGTTGGCGAACAGGATCCAGCGCCAGCTCAGGAACTCGGTAAAGGCGCCGCCGATCAGGGGACCGACGGCGTTGCCCAGCCCGGCGACGCCGAGAATGAGTCCCCCGGCCAGTCCCGCCTTTTCCTTTGGCAGGGCGGCAAAGGTCATGCCGAGAATCGCCGGCCACATCAGCGCTCCGCCGATCCCCATCAACGCGCGGGCCACGATCAGCCAGGTTTCGGTCTGCGCCACGCCGGCCAGCAGTGAGAAGGCGCAGAAGATACCGGCACCGAGAAAAAAGGCCTCGCGCCGGCCGAAAAGGTCAGCCAGTCGGCCGCCGGTGACGATCAGGACCCCGAAACTGAGTGCGTAGGCGTTGACCACCCACTGCACGGTCGAGACGCTGGTGTCGAATTCCTCCTCGATAGCCGGAAGGGCGACGTTCATCGCGGTGAAGTCGTTGGCGATCACGAACACGCCCATCCCCATGGCGACCAGCGAGAGCACGGTCTTCCTGTCCACGCGGCCAGCCTATGTCGCCCACCGGACCAATGCAACGTGAAGGCGGGAAGTCTCGGACCGGTCGCCCGGAGCCTGTTAGCTTGGACTCATGCGCATCCACTTGATCCCCGAAGCCGGCGCGAGGTGAACGAAGCGGTGGCCAGGCCGTGAGTGATCCCGACAAGACCGGCGAGCCGGCCGGCGGCGAGTCAATCACCGGCGAGGGCCTGGTCGCGCTGGAGTCCGAGCTGGCCGAACTCGAAGGGCCGGCCAGGAAGGAGATCGCGGTGAGGCTGAAAGCCGCCAGGGCGCTGGGAGACCTCAAGGAGAACGCCGACTACCACATTGCCAAGGAGGACCAGGCACATCTCGAAACCCGGATCCGGCGCCTCCGGGAGCGGCAGAAGAACGCGGTCGTGGTCGATACCGGCACCGATACCGATGGCGACCGGTTCACCTTCGGCCGGACGGCAATCGTGATCGACCCGGAAGGTCGTGAGTTCACCTGGACCCTGGTCGGTTCGACCGAGGCGAACCTTTCCGAAGGCCGGCTCTCGGCCGAATCACCGATCGGCCAGGCGCTGAGGAACCAACCGGTCGGAAACGAGGTCGTCGTGCCCACGCCCAAAGGCGACCGGAGCTTCCGGATCAAAGAACTGTCCTGAATCCCGGGGCGCCGCTCCGCTCTTCCATCAGTTCAGACGCTCGTAAGGTGGCGCTGCCATCCTTCTGGCCGTGGAATTGCTGATCCTGTTCGGCTTCATCGCGGGCGCGGCCACCGCCGTTTCCCCCTGCATCCTGCCGGTTCTCCCGGTGGCGCTCGCGGCCGGGGCGACCGGAGGGAGGCGGCGGCCGGTCGGGATCGTCGCCGGTCTGGTCGCGTCGTTCACTTTCGCCACGGTCGCGCTGGTCTATTTGATTGACGCGCTCGGCCTGCCGGATGAGCTGCTC
>JBGUDX010000104.1:0-5730 GCA_041821645.1 Acidobacteriota bacterium | reverse complement strand
GTCAGACGGACAGTCATTTCAAAACAGGGGCAAAGAACCGAGGGCTCGGATGACCTGAGCTCTACGAAACCGAAGGTCACAGGTTCGAATCCTGTCGGGCGCGCTCTTCAAAGGCGGCGGATTCCGCTCAACGGTGCGAAGTCCTGCAGCGCCGTCGAAATCTGCCCCATATGGCTGAAACCGCCGTTCCTGTCCTCAAGCCGAATAGGACTATCGCTCAAACAAGCCCGCGGGTTTCATCGAAACACGAATGACTCGACGGACCGGCACGGGGTGCTCCGATATCCGAAAAGTCGCAGGTTCGGATCCGGCCGGGTATTCAATCTCCGGGTGACCGGCTCGCAGGCTAGCCCCACCGGATCGACAATCTTCAAATCACTTCCATCGACATCTGTCGATTGCTACGGTCGGCCCACCGCGATGGCCGATCCTGCTGAACATCCGAGGGCCACTCACGTTCTCTTCGTATGCATTCAGAACTCCGGCCGCTCACAGATGAGCCAGGCGTTCTTCGAGTCCGCCGCTGCGGGGAAGGAGTTGAGCGCCCGCTCGGCCGGCACCAGTCCCGCCCGGCAGGTGGACCCCACAGTCGTCGATGTGATGGCCGAGCTGGGCCATGACCTCAGCAGCCACAGGCCGTCGCCGTTGACCACGGAGCTGGCCGAGTGGGCAGATCTCGTCGTCACCATGGGCTGCGGTGATGCCTGCCCCTTCGTTCCGGGCACTCGCTACATCGACTGGGACCTGACCGACCCGGCCGGTCTGTCCCCCGACGAAGTCCGGCGGGTGCGCGACGGGATTCGCAATCGCATCGAATCTCTCATCGTGGAACTCACCTCTACGCCGGGCCCTTCGGGGCCGGAGGCGGGAGGCTGATGGAGACCGGGCGGAGAAGCGATGAGTCACTCGTCCTGCAGCAGCTCTCTGCTCTGGACCGGTTTCTGCCGCTCTGGATCGCGGTCGCGATGGCCGTCGGCCTCGGCCTCGGATCCCTGATACCCGGCATAACCGACGCGCTCGACGCATTGCAGATCGGGACGATCTCGCTGCCGATCGCGCTGGGGCTGCTGCTGATGATGTATCCGGTGCTGGCCAAGGTCCGGTACGAAGAGATCGGACATCTCGGCGGGGAGCGAAGGCTGCTGGTGACCTCGCTCGTCCTCAACTGGGTGATCGGCCCGCTGCTGATGTTCGCGCTCGCCTGGATATTCCTCGCCGACCAGCCCGAGTACCGCACCGGGCTGATCATCGTGGGACTGGCGCGGTGCATCGCCATGGTTCTGATCTGGACTGACCTCGCCTGCGCTGACCGGGAGGCGACGGCCCTGCTGGTGGCGATCAACTCCCTCTTCCAGATCGTCGCCTACAGCCTGCTCGGCTGGTTCTATCTGACGGGCCTGCCCGACCTGCTCGGTCTCGACACCCAGGGATTCGAGGTCTCGATCTGGGAGGTGGCGCGAACCGTGCTCATCTTCCTCGGTATCCCGCTGGTGGCCGGATTCCTGACCAGGATGGTCGGCGTGCGGCGGCGCGGGGCCGCGTGGTACGAGGCCGAGTTCATCCCCCGCATCGCCCCGTTCGCCCTTTACGGCCTGCTCTTCACGATCGTGATGCTCTTCGCGATCCAGGGTGAGGCGATCACCGACGACCCGCTGGACGTGGCCCTGATCGCCGTCCCGCTTCTCTTCTACTTCGTAATTATGTTCTTCGTCTCGTTCTTCATCGGCAGGAGGATGGGATTCGGCTACCCGCGGACCGCGAGCATCGCTTTCACCGCCGCCTCGAACAACTTCGAGCTGGCGATCGCGGTCGCGATCGGGGTCTTCGGCGCGACCTCCGGCCAGGCGCTGGCCGGAATCGTCGGACCGCTGATCGAGGTACCGGTGCTGGTCGGCCTCGTCTACGTCTCGCTGTGGCTGCGCCGCCGCTACTTCCCGGTGGCGGCCCCCGGCTGACCGCATCCGCGTCAAGCCCCCGAGTTCGCGGTTGGTACCTGTTTCCGTGCGCACAACCACTTGGTTTCACATTGGCGAAAGGGGGTACCCAGTCCGATCAGCATTTCAAGGTGACCTCCGACAACGCCGGCGGCAAGACCGTGAAGAAGAAGGTGATGGTCAGGAAGTAGGCCTTCCGTTGGCAGTAACGCTTCGCCACCGTTGGGACCTGGTCCAGCAGGTCATCTGACCAGCAATCCACGAAACCGAAGGTCACAGGTTCGAATCCTGTCGGGCGCGTATCCAGGGTCGAACATGACCGTTCTGGATCTTCAGCGCGTCATCGCGCGTTTTCGAGTCGGTCGCCGGCGTTTCGCGGAACGCACCTTCCGAACCACCCGTTTGATCTCGCGAGTAACAAGGCGGGGTTGCTCGAGCTGGATGTAGTGGCCGCTTCTGGCGGCGATCACGTGGCGAGCTTTCGGCAGGAGCGCCGCAAGTGTGTCCTGCGAGTTCTGGAACGCCTGCTCGAGCGCCGCGATCGGCCAGTCGGGCGGGAACCCGAACGGGTTCCGCAGATTGCGTGAATGGGAAAGCACGACGAAGCGCATCCGGCGCAGCGGAGTGTCCGACTGGGCCTGCTGCATCTGGGCGCCGCTGACCTCGAGGCCGAGCCGCTCCAGAGCGGTGTAGTTCTCGAGGCCGGGCGGCGGCGCCGGGTCGAGCACTGCGGCCAGGTACTGCGCGGGAGTCAGCAGATTCTTGTACGCGGTGATGAAATCCTCGTTCTGAGCGTCGATGGAAACGAGACCGGCGGTCTTCCTCGGGTAGGCGGTCGCGTAGAGGCGCGCCACCATGCCCCCGAAGGAGTGTCCGGCCAGGACGTAGGGACCTGGAACGCGGGCGGCGCGAAGCAACGCTCGCAGGTCGAGAACCATGTCGCGGGCGCTTCGGGGCATGAAGACCGGATCGCTGCGGCTGAACCGGTCGGGGAGCAGGTATGTGCCCGGGCGATCGTAGGCGCACACGCGCGTGAATTTCGCGGTAGCCGGTAGCACCGCCGGTCCCGGTCCGGACGGCGCCATACTCCAGACCTCGGCGAGATCTCCGGTGCCGGCTTCAAGTACAACCGTTGGCATGCCGGTGCCCCGGCACTCAAGAAAGATCCTGCGGCCGCCGCGAATCTTCACCCGTTTCGCCAAGTGGCCGCGTGCGCCCGTTGCCGAAGTCGCAACTGCCGCTGGGCTCTCCGGTGCCAGCCCGCCTGCAGCCGGGCTGGACGTCGGCTGCCAGCAACAGAGTGCAACCGAAACTCCAAAAACGCACACGACCACCGCTCGGCGGCTCATCAATCCCTCTCTGTATGAACTGACCAACCCTAAGTCGTGTCCTCCTGGAACGCAAGCCGAGAGACGAGCGCTCCTCGGTGGACATTGGTTGAGTCACGCGCGGGCCCGCCGGGGGGACGACAAATCAAATTCCGCGAGAGGACCGGTTACCGCGTAGTCGCCGGTCTGTGAAATCGAAGGTCACAGGTTCGAATCCTGTCAGGCGCGTTCCGAGATCAATAGACAGCGGGCTGCGGCGGTATCGCTACCCGCGGGCTTCCTACTTCGACTCGTCCTCGGTGCGATCGAAGCCTGGAAGCGGCCCCCGTTCGGCCCAGAGCGGATAGAGGACTTCATAGATTTCCGGGCGAACTTCCGTCGCCTCGTATGTGGTTGGGATCGTCCGGGCGAGTTCGGTCTCGCGAAACGCATCGAGTGTTTCTTGGCTCTCGAAGAAGTAGACGCCGCAGGCGTCGCCCGTCGCCTCATCCCGTCCGTAGATCTTCTGCAGGAGTCCGGGCACCTCGAGAAATCGAGGTCGACGGTCGAGCAGGCGACGCTCGAGTTCCTCGGCGTCCAAGTCGGATTTCACTCGGACAAACAGGATTGCAGCCAAAAGAACCTCCCGGTGTCGATCAACCCGTGGATCATAACCCTGCTCTGCAGGCGACCCGGACCCGCGCCGCTGTCCCTTCTGACGGTTCCCGGGGCTAGGGAGAGCCGCCGGGAGTCTGGCCCGGCGAGACGACGTCGGCCAGTGCATCGAGGATCGCCGGAGCGGGTCCGACCCTGTCCGCGTCAGGGGTATCTGAGTTCGCGAAGACCACGATCGAGATCTTTTGGTCCGGCAGGTAGGCGACCTCGGAGTTGTAACCGGGAATCGTGCCCGTGTGGGCGAGCCAGCCGTTTTCCCTGCCCAGGGCGAACAGGTACTCGCGGCCGCCCTGGATCGAAGCCGGGTTCGGTTTCAATCGCTCCCGCTGTGTCGCCGGGCTGAGCAACGAGCCCATCCCGAGGGCCCTGGTGTAGCGGCGCATGTCGGCGAGAGTCGAGACGATCTGCCCGGCGGCGCCGGCAAAGGTCGGGCTCCAGCGGGTCGCGTTTCTCAGGGGGTTTCCTGATACCGCCTGCTCGGTGTAGCCGTTCCAGAAAGGCCGCGGCAGGCCGGTCGTGAACGGATAGCTGGTCTCACTCATCTTCAGAGGCCCGAAGATGCGCCTCTTCATGACGCGGGCAATGTGATTGCCGGTCACCTTCTGGATAATCCGGCCCAGCATCACGAAGTTGGTGTTCGAGTAGTTGAAGCCGTCGCCGGGATCGAACAGCCGCTTCTTCCTGACTCCAGCGGTGATCAGCTCCGACGGCTTCCAGACGGTCTTCGGGCGGGCCAGGTATCGGTCGACGAACGTCCGGTTGGCCGAGTAGCTCATGATGCCGCTGCCCATGTCGCCGAGGTCCCTGACCGTGGTCTCGGCTGCGCCTTTGAGCGTCGGGAACCAGCGGTCGATCGTGTCGTCGAGGCGGAGCCTGCCGCGGTCGACCAGCTGAAGGATCAGGGTGCCGGTGAACGTCTTGGTCACCGATGCGATGCGGGTATGGGTATCGAGCCCGGGACGACGCTTCCCGCCGCGAACGGTCGATCCACGGGTCGCCTTCCAGCCGCGATCGCCGATCCAGACCCCGGCGATCGCTCCGGGGGCCTTGGTCTGGCGGAGTGCCTGGCCCAGCGCCCGGTCCAGTTTCTGCGCGGTTGCCGAACCCAGCTTCGCGCCGTCGGCCGGCGCAGAAAGAACGCCTGCCAGGGTGAGCGACAGCAGGAGGGAGACTGCTGATGTGCGGAGTCGGGACATTGTGGGCGGTCATCCTAGCCCCGAGCGCCCCCCGGCGACCGGCTGCCCCTCAACGGTGTGATCGCACAAAGCCCACTCGTCCACGAACCCCGGAATTGATGATGGGCCTTTTCGACTCACCAACATCGACGTCATGGCGGAGAGATCCTCCGCACCGGCGTTATGACTTCTTCAGCTTCGGAGGGCAGTCAGACGGACAGTCAGAAGCAGTTCGCGAAGCTGCCAATCGCCCTGCTGCTGGGAAAGAAATGACCCAGGATCACCTACGAAACCGAGGGTCACAAATTCGAATCCTGTCAGGCGCGCTCTCCGAAGGCGGGGGATTCCGCTCAACACAGCGTCTACGGTGCCGATGGAGCGGACGTGGTCAAGGGAGCGGGAGGCAACAAGGACCTGCTTTATGGCCAGGGCGGTTTCGACAAGCTGGACGGTGGCAGCAAGAACGGCGAAGTCTGCATTGGGGGATCCGGCAAGGACCGCAAGAAGGCGCCGGGCTGCGAAAAGAAGAAGAGGATTCCCTGAAGAAGCCCAAAGATGTTCTTGAAATCGACCGGCTGCTCTCCGACGAAGAGCGCCTGATCAAAGAGACGGTCGCCCGCTACGTCGAAGATAAGTAGC
>JBGUDX010000103.1:0-5740 GCA_041821645.1 Acidobacteriota bacterium | reverse complement strand
CTAGGTAGAGCAACTACGAAACCGAAGGTCACAGGTTCGAATCCTGTCGGGCGCGTTGAAGATCTGGCTCAGCGATTGCGATCGGCGCTGGCCCGCACGATTCGAGCGCCTGGAAAAGGGCAGTCAGACGGACAGTCATCCCGAATCAGAGGCCAAGGATTCAATGGCTCAGGTGACTTGAGCTCTACGAAACCGAAGGTCACAGGTTCGAATCCTGTCGGGTATTCGACTTCAGGGTGACACCGAGACCCTCTCTCCACAGAGGGTCTTTGTGATTAGGCAATGGGCGGGTGCCCCACCGATCAACTGGCACGTCAGCCAGCGCCCTCCTTCCGTGCGGAAGCGTCAGACCCAAGGACGTAGGCGCCGAAGGTTGAAGTCGTCGAGCATGCGGGCGATCAGCGGCGCGTCGTCTTGAGTGGCTTCTCTTACGATGCCCCGAGGCTACCGTCGGCTCCGGAATCGCTCGGGATGTCTGCGGCCCGGGCGCCTAGAAATGGGGCAGGTTCCAATCGTTCCAGTAACCCAGCATGCGCAGGGTGAAACAGGTCGCCGCCCCGATCCACATCATTCTCAGCATCGGCTGTTTGGACCGCACCCCGAAGACCATCACGGCAGCTCCGATCAGCGCTGCCGTGGCATAGAAATCGGCGACCAGGACTATCGGCGTCTTGTTGACCAGGACGTCGCGAATGACTCCGCCGCCGACCGCGGTCACCCCTCCGAGAAGTATCGCGGTCAGCGTGTTGGTCCCGAAGTCGATCGATTTGGCCGCGCCGGAAACCGCATAGGCGGAGAGCCCGGCCGCGTCGAGCGCGACCAGCGTTCCGGTCGGGATCTCGCGGATCTCGTCGGAGAAGAGAAAGACGATGAAGCCACCGACGAACGCGGCGATCGCGTACCTCTTGTAACGCAGGGCGGCCGGCTGGCCGGCGTCCAGCAAGATGTCGCGGATGATCCCGCCGCCGAGGGCTGTTGCGAAGCCGACGACCAGCACGCCGAGCAGGTCGAGGTGCGCCGCCACGCCCAGGGTCGCTCCTTCAAGCGCGAACAGAACCGTGGCAGCGAGGTCAAAGGCGAGGACCAGCGGGTCTGGAGCGCGGGCCTCCTGATCAGACCTGATTTCTTCCCTGGAAGCGATCACTGAATCGTAAGGTTGTTCAGGTCTCGTTTGCTTCTTCCAGGATCGAAATGACCTCGGCGTCGCTCACTTGGGAAAATCCCGGTAGCTCTGGCCGATCGCGTGAGTGCCGAGGGGGGTCGGCAGATAGACCAGGGCGTCGGCCTCCGCTTCGAGCAGGACCGCCGCGACCGGCGGCTCACTTCCCGGAGGCCCACAGGGTCAACCGGCGAGACGGGCTCAACTGGAGCGACTGGCTCAACCGGCACAACGGGAGCAACCGGAGACACCTGAGCCACCGGTCAGACCGGAGATACCGGAGCAACTGGTGAGACCGGCCCGACCGGCTCAACCGGAGAAACGGGGTCATCAGGAGAGACCGGCCCCACCGGCCCGATCGGACCCGGGTTCGAATCCTGTCGGGCGCGCTCCTGGTTGGCACCTCGGGGGCATGTGGATCCTCCTTGTTGCCGGAGGATTCCAGACTTGCGTGTCATCCCCTTCGGGCGAAGACCAAAAAAAGCGGGGCGGCTTGCCGCCCCGCTTCCTTCAATTGCTGCCCGACGCTGCGGCCTACTTTACGTTGAAGTCCGCGTACATTCCGGCCGCGTAATGACCGGGCAGGTTGCAGATCAACGCGTAATGTCCGGAGGCGAGCTTCAGAGACAACTCATCGGTTTCTCCCGGTTCCGCTTCGCCTTCGCCGAGGGCGCCTTCCTCAGATGCTTTCCCGGAGGAGTCGGTGGGCAGGTCTCCGGCTTTCGTGTTGGTCTTGATCACGGCCATCTCGTGGGTCACGGTGCCATCGTTCGTCAGTTCAAAAGTGACATTTCCGGCCTTGGCGCCGGGTGGATCGACGGTGAACGCCATCTCGACCATGCTGACCTTCACGATCTGCGCGTTTGCCGGCGCAGTGGTCGTTGTCGTGGGCTCCGAGCTTTCGTCGGATCCGTTGTTTGCCGGCGCGGTGGTCGTTGTCGTGGCCTCCGAGCTTTCGTCGGACTCGTTGTCGGAGCTTCCACAGGCCGAGAATCCAAGGGCAAGGGTCAGGGCACCGGCTGCGAGAGCAATGCGAATCGCGTTAGATTTCACTGAAGAGGCCTTCTTTCGTCGGGTGAGGGGAGATGCGTTGGAGTGGCGAAGTTATTCCATCCAGACAATCCGCGGACGCACGTAGTCAGCGCTCATGTCCAGGCGGGTACCGTCCGGCGCGACTTTCCGGACCGAGAACGACCGCGGCGTTGGGTTCCAGGCGATCGATGAGGTCCCTGGAGGCGAGCGCAAGGCCGCCGCTTGACCTGATTTGTTCAAGCAGGTCAAGAAGGCCAAGCAGTCGGTGGCCGATGCAACAACAGCCGCCGCCGACGCCTGCGCCTGAGGGGCCGGGAGTAACCGGACCGGGCCAGGGATGAATCGCTCAAAGAAGACCTCGGTCTGAAGGGTCCGAACAAAGCCGTCAACCGGGCCGAACTTGTGGCCAGTGACAGCGACTACGAAACCGAAGGTCACAGGTTCGAATCCTGTCGGGCGCGCTGAAGACCTGGCTCACCGATTGCGATCGGCGCCGCTCCGCACGATCTGAGGGCTCCTAAAGGGGCAGTCAGACGGACAGTCATTCGCGATCACGGGCATCAAGCAGCCCTGGGTCAGATGACTTGAACTCCACGAAACCGGAGCCCACCGATTCGAATCTCGCCCCCGCCTGCCCCCATGTTTGGAGTCTCGTCTTTGCTGGCAGGAACTGCGGGGGCTGCATGCCGTAGGTCATCCGACCGGCAATCTACGAAAGCAGGTCGGCAAGCCCGGTACCGCTAGCGTAGACATGATGAAAGCCCGACTGTTCTATATGCCCGGATCCCATGCTGCACTCACCGGACGGATGATGTTCGACTACAAGGGGTTCGACTACAAGCGCACCGACTTGCTCCCGGCGGCTTCCTGGCCCGTGCTCAAGGCCTGCCGGTTCCCCGAGCTCACCGTCCCGGCCGCGATCATTGACGGGGAGCGCATCCAGGGCTCGAAGAAGCTCGCCCGCGAGCTCGAGCGCCGCCAGCCCGAGCCGCCACTATTCCCCGAGGACCCGAAGGCGCGCGAGGCCGTTGAAGAGGCCGAGACCTTCGGTGACGAGATCCTCCAGCAGCGCGTTCGCGAGGTCTTCCTGTGGGCGGTTGGCAAGGATCGAAGCGGTCTCGCCGGATATCTCGAGGGCGGCAAGATCGGGATGCCCCACAAACTCGCCCAACTCATCGCCGGTCCGTTCATCGCGCTCGACGGACGCGCCCGCGGCGCCAACGACGAAAACGTGCGGGCGGCGCTCGAGGAATTCCCCGGCCTTCTCCAGCAGGTCGACGACTGGATCGAGGCCGGAGTCCTCGGCGGCCCCCAGCTGAACGCCGCCGACCTCCAGATTGCGCCGAGCATCTGCCTGGCGATGAGTTTTGACGACCTGCGGCCCTTCATCGAGGGCCGGCCGGCCGGCCAACATGCCCGCCAGGTAGTGCCGCACTATCCCGGCCGGACACCGCCGGTCCTGCCGGACGAATGGCTCGAGCCACTCCGGCAGGCAGCGTAGGCCGACGGCCGAGGCAGGCAGCCGAGGCACGCGTCCTCGGCCTGGGCGGAACTGGCTCCAATAGGCGACCGGGATGCGTGCACCGAAGGACTCTGTCGCTGGCCCCTCAACTGATTGAGGCGGTCACGATCTCGGTGAGGAGGCCGCATTGGGATGTGTACTCGCGCCGCACCCATTCGAAGCCGAGCTCCTCCAAACTGGTGACCATCGATGGAAGTGCAGGCATACAGACGGACAATCGCAATTCACCGCTTCGCCATCGCTTGCTGCAAGCCAAATAGGTCAGGTGACTGGCACTCTACGAAACCGAAGGTCACAGGTTCGAATCCTGTCGGGCGCGCTGAAGATCTGGCTCAGCGATTGCGATCGCGGTCAGCCCACCTGAATAGAGCGCACTGAGAAGGGCAGTCAGACGGACGTCGTCAGCCTCGGGGGCACTTGGTTCGGGGCGCGACCAGGGTGCGAACGGCTGAATTGATCGGCCGGGCCTCTCGAGGCGGCCCATCTTTTGCGTCGCGCGCACTAAGATGTCACTTTCCGGAAAACAGATGGCAGGGGGACGACTCAAGTGTCAGGTAACTGTTGGTTGTTTGAGTTTCATGGCGCTTCGGTTCGCGGCCTCAGCAAAGTTCGGGCGGTCCTTGGAAAGTTTGGTCGCCGGGCATACGTTCTTGCCACGGTCGCGGTACTTGCCCTTCTCGCCGCTCCCGCGGCAGGCGCTGGCGCGGCGACTCCCGTACCGCCCCAGGTTCAGCTGGCGATCGACTCGGTCCAGTCCAAGCCGGAATACGAACGCAGCAACTTCGGCCTGCTTGTCGCCGATCGCGACACCGGCGAGATCCTGATCAACCAGAACTCAGACAAGCTCTTCACCACCGGGTCGATCATGAAGACCTTCACCGCCTCGACCGTGCTCAGCGAGTACGGAACCGACTACCGTTTCCGGACAAAGGTCTTCCGTCGCGGCAAGGTCAATGAACGCACCCTGAAGGGCAACCTGGTCCTGGCCGGTGCCGGTGACTACGCCTTCGGCCTTAGGGATGAGTCCGAAGACACCATGGGCTACAACAGCACTCCCACCATCGACCATAGCTACGCTGACACCGGGCTCCCCGGACCGACCCTGCTGAAGGGTTCCGACCCGCTCAGGAGCGTGACCGACCTTGCCCGCGACATCCGCAAGTCGGGAATCAGGGAGGTAAAGGGCAACGTTGTCGTGGACGATCGCCTTTTCAAGACCTACAAGGAGTGGCCAGATGGAGACATCAGTCCGGTCTGGCTGAACGAAAACCTGATCGACGCCGAGGCCCGGCCGAGCAAGGTCGGCAAGCCGGCAAAGGTGCATTGGCGCCCCAAGACCTCGATGTACAAAGTGGTCAACCGGACGAAGACGGGACCGAAGGGCTCCCAGGCGTCGCTCGAACTTTCCCAGCCCAAGAACGGGAAGCTGGTCCTCAGCGGTCGAATCCCGCTCGGGAGCGAGCCGCTGCTCAACAACGTGCAGGTTGGAAACCCCTCGGCCTTGGTACGCACCGCCCTGATCGACGCGTTGAAAAGGGAGGGAGTCAAGGTCAAAGCAAAGACCGTGGCCAAGAACCCGCGCAAGCTGCTGCCCGGAAACCGGGTCATGAAATCCGGCAAGAAGGTCGGCGTCTTCGTATCCCGTCCGATGTCGGAGATGGTCAAGGTGATCCTCAAGGTGAGCTTCAACCGCGGAGCCGACCTCATGGCCTGTCTGGTTGCGGTCAACCGGGGCAGCCGGACCTGCGAGGACGGACTGTTGCCCATCTACCAGAACAACACCGCGCTCGGGGTGCCCGACGGCACTACATACCTGTACGACGGTGCCGGGTCCGACGACAGGGACCGGACCTCACCGGGGGGCGCCGTGGCGCTGCTCGATGGCGTTCTTGGTGAGTCATACGGCCAGGCCATCTACGATGGTCTGCCGATTTACGGAGTCGACGGTACCTTCCGGGTGGACGGGTTGGATTCACCGGCCAAAGGCAAGATACGGGCCAAGTCCGGGAATCGGGTCGCCTTCGTTA
>JBGUDX010000102.1:0-5746 GCA_041821645.1 Acidobacteriota bacterium | reverse complement strand
CACGACCCTGGCCGTGATCGCGGGCATCTTCCTGCTCCTGGATGGGATTCTCGAGCTGGCTGTCTCGTTCGTGCGGGAGACCTCCAATCGGGGGCTCGTGGCCCTGTTCGGAGTTCTCACAGCGATTGTCGGCGTGCTGCTGATCCGCCACCCGATCGGCGGCGTGGAATTCGTAGCCTTGTTGATCGGCCTGTGGCTCATAACAATTGGAATCATCCGTTTCGTCAGCGCCTTCGACGAATACGACCATCGTTTCTGGTACGCACTCGCCGGAGTGATCGAACTGGTTGCGGGTATCGCGATCGTCTTCAACCCGGACATCGGTTTCGCGACGCTGGCACTGCTGATCGGCATCGGCTTCATCATCAACGGAATCGGCATGTCGGCTCTCGGCTGGGGCCTGCGCGGCGCCGAGGATTAGGGATGGCAAGCCTCATCGCTCAATCCGGCCTCAGCGGCCGTGACGCAAAGTCCTCGGTAACTCTCCGGGTGCTGTTCGGCGATCGCGCGCAGCACCAGGTTTCATTCGGTTTCAGGCGGCCATGTAGCCTGGCGGCTTCGGTGCCGCCGATCCACCTTAAATGGTCGGAACCATGGACTGGGGACCTGACGCCGAGGGATGCAGACTGTGAGTAGCGGGGCGGACGAATCACCCGATGGGGGTTCGACTCCGGAGCCCTCCGCCTCCGGGTCGGTGAGCGAAGTCAAGATTGCCCCCACGCAGGGCCTGGGCTCGGTGTCGATTTCGATTTCGACCGCGACCATCCTGGTCTTCGTCGGCCTCATCGCGCTCACATGGAGCTTCGTGGTGGTGGGCAGCACGCTGCTGGTGATCTTCGTCTCGATCTTCCTGGCCATCGTGCTTTCGCCAGTGGTCGACTCGGCACAGAAGAGGTTCAACATGGGTCGTGGCGGGGCCTCATCCCTGGTCGTCCTGGGTCTGACTGCGGTCATCGCATTACTGATGCTGGTCGTGCTCGCACCGATCGTTGATTCGATCCGTACGTTTTCCGGAGAGGTACCCCAGGTCGTCTCCGAGTTCAACCAGAGCGGCCTCGGCAAAGAACTCAACGACAAGAGCGCGGTCAACGAACTACTCCAGAAGAATGCCGAGAAGATCGTCAATGGTGTCGGCAACGCCGCGGGCGGCATCCTGGGCGCGACGGCTTCCGCCTTCGGGGTATTCGTAATGGCGTTCTCGGTGATCTTCATGACGCTCTTCCTGGTCAAGGACCTGCCGAGCTACCGGCGCTCGCTGCTGGGCCTGCTCGGAAACGAGAGCGCGACGCAGTGGCATTCGATCGGTGAGCGTGTGATCACGACGACGTCGCGCTACATGATCGGCAATATCGTGATCTCGATCATCTGCGCCACGATCTACGGGATAACCGCGGTGCTGCTCGGCCTTCCTTATGCACTCGCCCTGGCTGTGATCGCCGGTGTTCTCGACCTGATCCCGAACATCGGATCTCTGATTGCCGGAATCATCATCGGCATCGTCGCGCTGACCGTGAGCCCTGCCGCGCTGGTCATCTTCGTGGTGGTGATCCTGGTCTACCAGCAGTTCGAGAACTACGTTCTGCAGCCGACCATCATCGGCAAGGCAGCCGACATCTCCGGTTTCCTGGTGATCCTCAGCGTGCTTTTCTGGGGTGCCCTGTTCGGAGTGGTCGGCGCGATCGTCGGCGTGCCCATCACCGCCGCCATCCTGATCATCGTCAACCAGCTCACCGCCGACCGCCGGGCCAGGATCGCGGCGGGCCGGCCGGCGGAGGGGGATCTGGCCTCTTTGGACGATCAAGGCTGACTGCCGACCTCAGAGCCCGGATATCCGGCGGCAACTCGGCGCCCGGTGATAGTGGCAGCCCTCCTCGCCGCTGCCGGCCAGCCGTCCGGGAACCATTGTGAGTCCTGCCTCCAGGTTCCGAAAGTGCAAGGCTTGGTCAAGATGATGACCTGGAGTCAGAGATTCAGACTGAAGGCGTACGTCGGCAGAAGCCTGTGGATCATCCCCCTGGGCTGCGTGCTACTCGCCGTGCTCGCTTCGATCGTCGTTCCCGAGATCGACCAGGCCAGCGAGGCGGATCTCACCTTCCCCTACGGTGTCGGAGGTGCGATCGCGGCCCTCTCGGCGATCGCAGGCGGAATGATCACGTTCACCGGCTTCGTCTTCACGATCCTGCTGACGAACATCCAGTTCGGAAGCAGTCAGTTCTCACCGCGCCTACTCAGCCCGATACTGCGCGAGAAGTCGGTCAAGGTCGCATTCGGCAGCTTCGTGGCGACCTTCATCTACGCCCTGCTCCTGCTCAGCTCGGTGGCCCGCCAGTCGGATCCCGAGGGGGTCCCGACCTTCTCGGTTACTTTCGCGGTGCTGCTGCTGCTGCTGAGCGTCGTCACGTTCCTCAAGCTGATCGATCAGGTCGGACATCAGCTGCGGGTCACGTCAGTGCTCAGTGGTGTAGCGGATGTCGGTCGCGAGCTGATCGACAGGATCTACCCGGACCCCGCACCTTCGGTGGACCGGTTCGCGGGCCAGCAGGCCGAGGAACCGGCGCCCGGCGCGGCTCGGACGATCCGTCATGCCGGCAACTCGCGCATCCTGCAGGCGGCTGACTTCGAGGGCCTTGTCGAGACCGCCCGAGAGACAGATGCGGTGGTCGTTCTGATCCCGGCGATCGGGGACTACGTGCGGTACGGCACCCCATTGTTCGAGGTTTTCGAGGCAGGGGCGGTGATCGATGACTCGCGCCTGTTCGGTTCCGTCGCATTCGGAGACGAGCGCGCGATCGAGCGGGACCTGCCCTACGTTTTCCGGATGCTTGTCGACATCGCCGAGCGGGCGCTCTCTTTGGCCGTCAACGATCCGACTACAGCGGTGGAAGCCCTCGACGAGATCGAGGACCTGCTCTGCAGGCTTGGTACACGGGAGCTGGCGATCGGCCGACTGTGCGATACCGACGGGCACCTTCGTGTCTCTCGCAGGGTACCCGGCTGGGAGGACTATCTGAGCCTCGCTCTGACGGAAATTCGCCAGTACGGACAGGGGTCGGTTCAGGTTGATCGACGAGTCCTCGCCGTGCTCGAGACCCTCCTCGGGGTGGTCGGTCCGTCGCGCCGCCCGGCGGTAGATGAGCAGTTGCGGCTATTGACCGAGAGCGTGCAGCGCGGCTTCCCGCAACCCGAGCAGCCACTGGCAGCGGTTGCTGACAGACAGGGCATCGGCTCTCCAAACCGAGTCGGAGGCACCGCACCGTAACGCTCAAGGTCCAGGCGGGCAAGGACCCTTTCTTCTCTGCAACGGTGCCCGCGAGGCGCGTGCTCAGGAAACACCGCAACTACGGTGTCTCGATCCTCGGCGATGTCTACCTCTGGTTCTGGGGAACCATCAGTCGCATGCGGAACTGGTGGCGTCAGAAAGTGCCTGTGCCGCATTGACTGTGCTGGAAATTTCAAGCGCGATCGGGGCCAGTTGCTTGGCCGTAGGCGAAGCGGGAAGCGCTTCGACCGAAGACGAAAGTGACTGGACCGAATCTGCAAGTGCACCTGTCTCGTCGGGGAAATCGGCCTTGGCCGAACTCACGACAGCGTCCGCATTGTCCTTGACAGCAGTCAGGTCGGCTTGGAGCGTCGACAGCACACCGCTCTCGAGTTGAAGATTCTTCAGATCTCCCACCGATGACTCAAGTGAACTCACGTTCGAGCAGTAAGCCGGTTGGTCGCTGCTCCCGCAGCCGATAGCGACTGTCGTCAGTACAGCGAGCAGGGCAACTCCGAGGAGCGGTACGCCGGGTAGCTTCGTCATGGACGCGACACTATCGGCTTTGCGGCGAATCCGTGATCCTTGACGCGGTGTGATTGGCGGACCCCGAGGACACCTGAACCAAGTTGCAGTTGAGAAGTCAAAGACCACGTATTCGGAGGGTCCCGCGGTCCAGCATCCGAACGTCCCCCTGAGAAACTGAGCGCCCCCGCCGTGTCCTTCAAGGCGACACTTGAATAGCCGGCCGAACCAAGCTAAACAAACGGGGTGCCGAGAACTCCGAATCACCACAGACCGCTCAGATGTCCTGAGCCGGGGATCAACCTTGTCCACCAGAAGACCTGCTTAGGGAAGGCGACAGGGAGCTGCGACTGCGAACCATCCTTCCAGGGTCAGGCTTGGTCAAAGCTCCACCAGCGCAATCTGAGACGAACCTTCGGGGCACTTGAAGACGCGAAGCTCTGGCGAGAAGAGACGATCGAAGCACTCGCCGATCCCACCGCCCTCGCCCCCGGGCAGACCTTCTTCGATCTCGCCGCGAGCAACTGGCTGGCGGCTGCCAAGTCGGGCGCGGTTAGAACGAGGTCGGGCACCTCCTTCAAGCCGGCAGCACTCAGAAGCTACGAGGACTCCATAAGGCGCTTCCTTGCCCCGCGGCTCGGCCGCACCAGGCTCGCTGACATCACCCGCACCGACATCCAGGACGTAATCGACTGGATGGTCGCCGAGGGCTACGCCCCGAGCACGGTTCGAAACGCTGTCCTGCCGCTCCGCTCGATCCTGAGGAGAGCACTCGACCGGGAGGAGATAGATACCAACCCGACCGAGCGCCTCGACCTTCCGATTGATCGCCGGAAGAAAGATCGCGTGGCTCCGCCCGAGGAAGTCGATGCCCTGCTCGAGGCCCTGCCCGAGCACCTGCGGCTGATCTGGGCGCTTGCCCTCTACACCGGCCTCCGGCGCGGCGAGCTCCAGGCCCTTGGATGGAAGAACGTAGATCTGGAGCAGGGGACGATCGAAGTCGAGCGCTCCTGGGACCGGGTCGCAGGCTTCATCGATCCGAAGAGCCGGGCCGGCTTCAGGCGTGTTCCCCTGCCTGGCACCCTTAGACCGATGCTGGTCAAGCAAAGACTCCGGCAGGGGGCGGGGGAGGCAGGGCTGGTGCTGGGCGACGGGCAGGTGCCGTTCGATCCCTCCAACGCGATCCGGAGAGCGAAGCGGATCTGGGCCAAGGAAGGACTGGGGCACCTCGGCTACCACGAGTGCCGTCATACCTATGCGTCGCTGATGATCGCCGCCGGGGTAAACGCGAAGACCCTCTCCATATATATGGGCCACTCATCGATTGTGATGACGATGGACCGCTACGGCCATCTGTTCCCGGGAAACGAGAAGGACTCGGCCGAGAAACTCGATGCGTTCCTGGGGCAGGAGAGGGCGCCGTTCAGGGGAGCGCCGCGTGGCGAGGGGGTTCCCGGCAGTGGCAGGTCTGTCAGGAACATCTCACCGACCCCGACTCGAGCACGTAGGCATCGAGTCGAAAAGGAGTGAGAGCGTGAGAGGGGTGGGTGAAGTAGGCAGAGGGCGAGTGTCGCGCTGGTGGCAGGACGCCCGTCGGCGCGAGGCTGTGCTCGAGGGAGCAAATACCGGGTACCCGGCTTATGTCGAAACCGACGAGCAGCGAGTGCGGTGGGACCTCTCGATGAAGATCGCCCGCGTCCTCGAAGACCGGGAGACCGGAGGCGGCGAGAGCATGGTCTGGTACGCGACCCGGAGCATCTATCGATCCGACATGAGCAACGAAAATCTCGCCTCCCACCCTTACCTGGCGGTCGACTGATGTCGGTCGCGCAAGGTTAGCCCTACGTCGACACCGGGACCTCAGCCTTCCCCCATCAGCTTTCGCCTTCTGGCCTCATCATCGACAAGGCGCTGCCGGGCGTACTCGAAGCTGTCAGCGAAGGCCTTCGGCGCTGCGGTCAC
>JBGUDX010000101.1:0-5764 GCA_041821645.1 Acidobacteriota bacterium | reverse complement strand
GCCTCCAGAGCCTCCTGCTTGGCCTGCGCGGTTCCCGAAGATCCCGAGATGATCGCGCCGGCGTGGCCCATCTGCTTGCCGGGCGGCGCGGTGAACCCTGCGATGTAGGCGACCACCGGCTTCGAGACGTTCTCGCTGATGAATTCGGCGGCCCGCTCTTCCGCGTCGCCGCCGATCTCCCCGACCATGACAATCAGGTCGGTCTCAGGATCGGCCTCGAAAAGAGTGAGGATGTCGATGAAGTCAGAGCCGACGATCGGGTCGCCGCCGATACCGACGATCGAGGAGTTGCCTTCCCCGGCGTGTTTCAGCTCATTGCCGATCTGATAGGTCAGGGTGCCCGACTTCGAAACCACCCCGATCCTCCCGGGATCAAAGAACTGGGCCGGAATGATGCCGACGTTCGCCTTCTCCGGCGAGAGGACGCCGGGGCAGTTGGGGCCGATCAGGCGGACCCCCTTTTCCCTGGCCCGCCAGTAGATCCGCATCATGTCCATCACCGGAATGCCTTCGGTGATCGCCACCACCGTATCGACGCCGGAGTCGATCGCCTCGTTGATCGCGTCCCCCGCAAACCGGGCCGGTACGAAGATCATCGAGGTGTTGGCGCCCTCGCGCTCAACCGACTCGGCGATCGTGTCGTAGACCGGAATACCATCGACGTCCTGACCGCCCTTGCCGGGGGTGACGCCGGCCACGACCCGGGTTCCGTAGTCGCGGTTGCGCAGTCCGTGGAATCTGCCCTCGTGCCCGGTCAGCCCGGAAACGACCAGCTTCGTGTCGCTGTCAATGACGATGCTCATCGGCTAGTCCCCGCTCCGGGCCATCTCGACCACGCGTCTTGCGCCGCCGAGCATGGTCGATTCGTGGTGCAGGTGCGAGTAGCCGGCCTCGTCGAGCAGGTCCATGCCTTCCTCCGAGTTGGTTCCGTCGAGCCTCACCACCAGCGGCAGGTCCAGGCCGGTCTTCTCGGTTGCCTCGATGATTCCCTTGGCTACTTCGTCACAGCGGGTTATCCCGCCGAATATGTTGAACAGGATGGCTTTCACCTTGCTGTCCGAAGTGATCACTTCGAGTGCGTCGATGATCGACTGTGCCTTCGAGCCGCCGCCTGCGTCGAGAAAGTTGGCCGGGGCGCCGCCGGCCTGGGCGACAACGTCCAGGGTGGACATGCAGAGCCCGGCTCCGTTGCCGAGCACGCCGATGTCACCGTCGAGCTTGACGTAGGTCAGTCCGAGTTCCTTGGCCATCGCCTCCTGCGGGTCTTCGGCGGTCCGGTCGCCCAGGGCCTCCAGTTCGGGGTGGCGGAACAGGGCGTTCCCGTCGATCGTCGTCTTCGAATCGAGTACCACGACCTCGCCGGCAGAGTTGACGATCAGCGGGTTGATCTCGATCAGCGTCGCATCCTCATCCACGGCCACCTCGACCAGCTTGACCAGGATCGAGGCAACCTGTTCACCGTACTCGGCCGGGATCGCGGCCTTCTCTACCACCGATTTCGCGGTTTCGGGATCGAGCCCCGCGAGCGGGTCAACGTGCTGTCTGACCAGGGCTTCGGGGTCGGACTCGGCGATCGCCTCGACGTCCATGCCGCCCATCCGCGACAGCATGATCATCAGCTTCTTGGCGGAACGGTCGAGAATGACCGAGGCGTAGTACTCGGCCTCGATCTCCGATCCGGCCTCGACCCAGAGCTCGTTCACCCTGAACGGGCCTTCGCCGTGGGGGCCGACGATATCCATGCCGAGAATGTCACCGGCATGCTCGTGAGCCTCGCTGCTGTCGCCGGCGATCTTGATGCCACCGGCCTTGCCGCGGCCGCCGATCAGTACCTGGGCCTTGATCGCTGCCGGGTAACCGAGTCGGTCGCCCGCCTCCACGGCTTCTGCGACGGTCGCGGCGTATCCGCCTTCAGGAACCGGGAGGCCGTGGCGGGCTAGTAGTTCTTTTCCCTGATACTCGAGGAGGTCCATGTCTTTTCGGGGTTGTTTTCAGGCGATAGCGGCCGGCGCCGAAGGACGTCGCAGCCGGTGGCGGACACTATCCGACATAATGGCCGCCGCGCATGCCGCTTCCCAGCCTGAAAAAGATCGAGTGGGTGACCACGGACTGCTACGGAACCCTTATCGACTGGGAAAAGGGGATTGCCGGGGCCTGCGCCACCGAAGCCGAAAAGGATGGGTTCAGTTTCGAGACCGAACCGTTTCTCGCCCGCTTCTTCGAGGTCCAGGCCGAGATCATGGCCGGCTCCTACGAGCTCTATGCCGAAGTGCTCCGCCGCACCATCATCAAGGTCGCCGGCGAGATCGGCTGGGAGGTAGAGCCGTCACGGGCGCAGTTCCTGCCCGACAGCGTCGCCTACTGGAAACCGTTCCGGGAGTCGAACGCGGCCATGGACCGTCTCGGCAAGAAATTCGACATCGGCATCATCTCCAACGTCGACGACAAGATGCTCGGTATCTCCCGCCGGCACCTGCGGACCGAACTTGACCTGGTGGTCACGGCGCAGCAGGTCCGCAGCTACAAGCCGGACCAGGTCCACTTCAAGGAATGCGCCCGCCGGATCGGCGGCAAGAAGGGCTGGCTCCACATCGGCTGCAACTACGACACCGATATCGCCCCGTGCCTGAAGATGAGGGTTCCTGTGATCTGGGTCAACCGGCATGGCGAGAAGCTGGCCGGCCGGAAGAAGCCGTCTCTCGAAGTCAAGTCGTTCCGCGACGCCGTCAAGAAACTCGGCGCCGGCGGCTGATCTGCCGCGGTCTGACCGGTTGCCGCTGACGCCGCAACTGCCTGAGCTGTCGGAAATCAGCCGGGAGTGGCTGGCCTCCAACCCGGTTGAATCCCGCAAGGCTCTGGGCCAGTACCTGACTCCGGCGCCGGTTGCCGGAGCGCTGCTCGACCGGCTGACGACCCGCCCGGGCATGCGGGTGCTCGATCCCGGGGTGGGTACCGGTGAGCTGCTCCTCGCGGTCCGGGAGCGGTGGCCGGAAGCCGAGCTGACCGGCTGGGACGTGGACCGAACCGCCCTCGAGGCGGCAGCCCGGCTGGTCCCGGAGGCGAGCCTTGTTCGGCGCTCCGCCCTGGACCGGCCGGCTGACGACGCCGGATTCGATCTTGTCGTGGGCAATCCGCCCTATTTCCAGCTTCGGCCGACTCCGGACCAGAAGAAGCGCTTCGGTCAGGTGATCTCGGGCCGCGCCAACATCTTCGCCTTCTTTTTCAAGGCCGGTCTCGATGCGCTGCGCCCGGGTGGGACTCTTGCCTACATCGTGCCACCCTCGATGAACAGCGGCGCCTACTTCGAGCGGCTGAGGGAGCATCTGATTGAACGCGCCAGGATCACCAGCCTGACCGTTCTGGACGGTGCGGACCAGTTCGAGGGGGTGAATACGGCCGTGCAGCTCCTGATCCTCGAGAAGCGGGAGGGCCGCTCTGCCGCCGGTGACCGGCCGGCCGGGAAGGCCACCGACGCGGACGGCGGCGAACACCCCGGCGAGCCGTTCGTATTCGAGCGTAGCTCCCCCGGAGCAGGGTTTCGCCGGATCGTGTTCACCCCGGATCCGGTCGCGCTGGCCCGGCAGTTCGAGGGTCGCCAGACCCTCTGGGAACTCGGCTTCGAGGCGGTGACCGGGACCATCGTCTGGAACCAGCACCGCGAGCAGTTGCGGGATTCCCCGGGGCCGGGCACGGTGCCTCTGATCTGGTCCCGCGACCTCGGTACCGGCGGCAGGCGAGCCGCCGCCCGGTCGCCCGGCAAGCCGGGTTTCGTGACCGGACGCGAGCCCCGGTACGGTCCGGCGATCCTGGTCAACAGGGTGGTCGGCGCGGTCGGCAGGGGTGAGCTGCGTACCGCCTTCATGGAAGAGGGGGAGCCATACCTGGCCGAGAATCACGTCAACGTGATCCGGCCGCGGAGCGACCGGAACCGGCCTCCGACTGTCAGCTGGGAGCGGCTCGGGGCTGCGCTCGGAGCGCCGGAAGTGGCTGAACGGGTCCGGCTGCTGACCGGCAACACACAGGTATCGGCCGGTGAGTTGACCCATCTGCTTCCGCTGGCATGAGGTCCGCGCCCGGTCACGGCCGGTAGGCCGCGTGACGGTCAGCGTTCGAGCGGCAGGGTGAAGAAGAAGTCGGGACTGTCGCCCCACTTCTGCCGGTTGTGGATCGGCGTGAAGCCGAGCGATTTGTAGAGCCGGATCGCGGCCTCGTTGTCGCGGTTGCAGTCGAGCTGTATGCGGCCGCAACCGCGGGCCCGGGCCCGCTCCACAGCAGCTTCCACCAGGGTCCGGCCCAGCCCGCCGCCGCGGGCGCCGGGTTCGACGAAGACGTCTTCGAGCCATGCGTCCTCGGTCCCGGTCCAGACCGAGAGCCGGAAACGACTCTGGGCGAAACCGGTCTCGGGGTCCCCGATCAGCAGGTATTCGGTCGAGCGGTCATCGATCAGAGTCGCGACGGTCGCTTCGATCGCGGCATTGTCGGGACGGGCCGAGCCGAGGAAATCGCGGAACGCGGCGATCAACCCGGTCACCGCCGCCAGGTCGGTCGGCGCGGCCAGCCGCAGCGGCGTCTCAGGACCCATCGTCGGAGTCCTTTCCGGGACCGGACCCGGCCGGCGACCGGCCGGCGCCCGAGTAGACGATCTGGAGACGGCGACCGTCGTCCTCGACCAGGTAGACGTCGAGCTTGTTGAAGCCCGCCTTGAGTGAGTCCGGTGGCAGAAGGATCGAGTAGCCCGGCCCGGCCCCGAGGCCGTCCTTGAAGGTCCAGCCGGTCGCGACTACGCGGTCATCGATCGCGACCGCGAGCACCCGGCCCTCGCCGAACCGCCTGGGCTGCCCGCGCTGGAGCAATCCGAGCAGGGTCGGTGCGGCCGGGTCGTAGTTCTTGACCGCATTCCGGCGTTCCGGCAGGACGCGCAGCCTGGTGAGCTCGCGATTCGCCCGCAGCCGGGAGACCCGCTTGCCGATCAATTGATTCTGCGGCCCGAAACGGTAGGTCGGACCCCAGCCCTGCCCGGTGCCGAAGACCCGCTCAATCCGGTTGACCAGGGCCTGCCTCTGCCTGATCGTCGTGCCGAGCGAGGCTGAGGCCTCGCCCTCCGGCGAATTGAGCACGGTGACTCGGTTACGAGGACAGGCCGCCCGCTCCCAGGGATAGTCGATTTCGAGCCGGTCGGCGATCTCGGGCAGGATGTCGGTCGCGCAGACATGCCGACCGACCACCTCCGGATCTGTCTGGCCGGGCTCCTTGATGAACAGCGGGACCGATGCCACTTCTCCGATGTTGCGCGGATCCGGCGCGCGGCGTGGAACCTGGGAGAGGAACGCGCCACCGTGGTCGGCGGCGACGACCACCAGCGATTCATCCCAGAGCCCCTCCTTCTTGAGCCGGGAGGTGATCAGGCTGAGCAGCGTGTCCGTGTACCCGACTTCGAACAGGTGGCGCTGGAGAGCAATGTCGACCACCGGGGGTGGCGCCAGCCAGGGTCCGTCGTTGGGCAGCAGCCCGGACCACTCGTTGGTCAGGGCCGTGTATCGCTGCCCGTCGGGAATATGCCGCCAGGGGTAGTGCGGCTTTTCGACGTGGATCAGATTCAGCTTCTCGGGGCCCGGCTCGAATGAGTTCGCGAATTCGTTGACCCGGTCGAATTCGTCTGCGGTGGTGCCTTCGGCGAACAGGCGCCCGAGCCGCCTGGCCGCGCCCTGCCCGGTCCGCACCGGAGTCGTATCACCGGTGGGGCCGGTCGGGCCGGTCTCCAGAT
>JBGUDX010000100.1:0-5865 GCA_041821645.1 Acidobacteriota bacterium | reverse complement strand
GGCGCGGACACGGACGCGGACTCGGACGCGGGGGGCTCATCCAGGTTGGCCTCTTCTTCTGATTCGAGGGCGTTGAGAGCGGCCAGGGCCTCCTCGGGGGTTTCGATGATCGACTCCTCGACCGCCTGCAGCTCCTCGATCGCCTCACCGATCTCCTCGGCCGAAAACGGCAGTTCGAGGAAGTACATCCGGGCCGATTCGATCAGCCGCTCCAGGTGCTCGCGGTGGCGGAAGATCGCCGGGCCCTGCTCTCCGTCGTAGCAGCGCACGCCTTCGAATACGCCGGTCCCGTAATGGAGACCGTGGCTCAACACGTGCACCTGCGCCTCGTCCCAGGGAACGAACTTGCCGCTGTGCCAGATGTATTCAGCCTTTTCCACTAGCGCTCCATTTCGAACTCGGATTGACAGATGCTACGCCGGGAAAGCCCGGGTCGCCACATAACTTTACCGTCGAGTCGGCTGAACCGTTCGGGATCGGGTTTCAGCGGGCCAGCTCGGTCAGGACCGCATCGGTCACCTCGTCGGTGCCGGCCTCGACCTCGCCGTCGCCCCCGGTTGCAAGATCCGGCGTACGGAGCCCGGACTCGAGTACCGCGTCCACAGCCGCCTCGAAACGGTCGGCAGCCTCGCCGTCTTCCAGCCCGTACCTGAGCATCATTGCTGCCGAAAGCATGGTCGCCAACGGGTTTGCGATGCCCTGACCGGCGATATCCGGAGCCGATCCGTGTACCGGTTCGAACAGTCCGGGGGACCCCTCCGCGCCGATGCTGGCTGAGGGCAGCATCCCCAGGGACCCGGTCAGCATCGCTGCTTCGTCGCTCAGGATGTCGCCGAAGAGGTTTTCCGTGACGATCACGTCAAAATCTGTCGGGCGCGAGACCAACTGCATCGCGGTGTTGTCAACCAGCATGTGGTCGAGCTCTACTTCCGCGTAGTCCTCGGCCACCCTCTTGACCGTCTCCCGCCAGAGCCGGGAGGTTTCGAGCACGTTGGCCTTGTCAACCGAAGTCACCCTCGGCGCGGCAGCGCGGCTCTCGGCCCGTTGCAGGGCCGCCTCGAACGCAGCTCTGGTGATCCGCTCGATCTCGGGAATCGAGTAAGCGCAGTCATCGTGTGCCGTATCGCCCGAACGGCCGCTTTCACCGAAGTAGATCCCGCCGGTCAGCTCGCGCACGACCAGCAGGTCAGTTCCTTCGATCCTCTCCTTCTTGAGCGGGCTCGAATCGAGCAGGGCTGCGGCTGGGCGAACCGGGCGCAGATTTGCGTAGAGGCCGAGTTCCTTGCGGATTCCGAGCAGCCCCTGCTCGGGCCGCGGGGCCTGTGGGTCGCGGGCCACGGCCGCGTCCCAGCGCGGGCCACCGACCGCCCCGAGCAAGACCGCGTCGGCCTCCCTGCAGGTTTCGATCACCTCGGGGCTCAGAGCCTCGCCGTGCTCGTCGATTGAAGCGCCGCCGATCAGATGGTCCACGAACTCGAACGAGCCGAGTTGATCCAATGCCCGCCGGGTGGCGGCGACGATCTCCGGTCCAATGCCGTCACCCGGGAGTACGACGATCCGGCTTTGTTCGCTCATTTTCTTTCCCCTCTTTCACCTTTGCCTGTTGAATTACGAACGGGCCCGCCCGCCGGAACCTGGCCCGTGCCTCTGGTCGCATCCATGTTGAGGCGTACGTAGCTGAAGTTCTCCGGGTAGCCCATCGCCTCCATGAGCCGGTCGCTGAACTGCCGGAATAGGTCCTGGTCAAGCCGCTCCCGATATGGCGCCAGACATGATGCTTCTACAAAACTCTGAGGATCGTCGACGATGGCAAGTCGCTTCTCCAGCCAGCAGTGCGGCTCTGCGAATCCGGCGGCGATGAGCCTGGACTCCGTTTCGTCCGGGTCGGCGAAGTTCCAGGGCGCCTCGAGTTCGCCGACATCGTCCCTGAAAGGTTCCTCCCGGGTAACGATTTCAAGGCCCCTGACGATCTCGGCCACGTTGCCCGGGCCACCGCACTGTGCCACCAGTCGCCCGCCCGGCCGGATCGCGCGGTTCAACCGCGAAAACAGCTTGGCGTGATCGGGGATCCAGTGAAAGGTCGAGTTGGAAAATGCATGGTCGACCGGGCGGTCGAGGGTCAGTTCGCTCAGGTCCTGACAGTGAAAGCTCACCCGGCGATCGCCGAGACGGGCACGGGCCGCCTCGATCATCGCCGGAGAACCGTCGACCGCGACCACGTGCCCCCGGGGCAACACATCGAGCAGGCCTGCGGTTACTCCGCCGCTACCGCACCCGGCGTCCAGAACGGTTTCGTCCCCGTGCAGCCTGAGTCGGGCGATCACGTCCGCGGACCACTCCAGCTGAGGTGAAGCGACCCGCGAGTAGGTCTCGGCGTCCCAGTCGGACGCGGTCATCCGAGCGATGTCGTCACCGGCCCGTAACTACCCCCGGGGCCGGCCTCGAACGTTTCGATTTCGTCTTCCGAATGCAGGGTCAGCGCGATGTCGTCGAGCCCGCCCAGCAGACGGCGTTTGATCTCGGGGTCGATCTCGAAGCGGGCCTCGCCGCCGTCCCAGCTGACCAACTGCTCCTCGAGGTGGATGCGACCGTGACCGGACTCACCCAGGGCACGGCATTCGTATTCACTGAGCACGACCGGCAGAAAACCGTTCTTGGTGCAGTTCGAGTAGAAGATGTCCGAGTACGACGGCGCGACCACCGCTTTGAACCCGAATTGCTCCAGGGCCCAGACCGCGTGCTCACGCGACGACCCTGAGCCGAAATTGCGGCCCGAAACCAGGATCGGATTCGGCTCCAGCTCGATCTCACCGTCCCGGATCCAGTCGTAGAAGAGAAACTCGCCGAAGCCGGTTCTCTCGACCCGCTTGAGGAACTGCTTCGGGATGATCTGGTCGGTGTCGACGTCGCTCCGGTCGAGAACCGATACCGGACCCTCGATGATCTCGATTGCTTCCATTGTTCTGCTCCTAGCTCCAGTTGCGGATGTCGACGAAATGACCTTCGATCGCGGCCGCGGTGGCCATGGTCGGGCTGACCAGGTGGGTCCGCCCGCCCTTTCCCTGGCGGCCCTCGAAGTTCCGGTTGGAGGTCGAGGCGCAGCGCTCACCCTCGATCAGTATGTCGGGGTTCATGCCCAGGCACATCGAACATCCGGCCCCGCGCCACTCGAAGCCGGCGTCCTCGAAGACCCGGTCGAGTCCCTCCTGCTCGGCCTGGGCCTTGACCAGGGCCGAGCCGGGCACGACCATCGCCCGGACCGTGTCGGCCACGCGGCGTCCCCTGATCGCCCCGGCGGCCTCGCGCAGATCGCTGATGCGCGAGTTGGTGCAGGATCCGATGAAGACCCGCTCCGGCCGGATCTCCTCCATGAGAGTCCCCGCCTCGAGGCCCATGTACTGCAGGGCGCGTTCGGCCGATTCACGATCAGCCGGAGATTCCATCCCGGCAGGGTCAGGCACCCGGTCGGTCACCTGGGTGACCATCCCCGGGGTGGTCCCCCAGGTGACCATCGGCGAAATCCCGCCCGCGTCGATCACGATCTCCTGGTCGAATTCGGCCCCCTCGTCGGTAGGCAGCGTCTTCCAGCGCTCGACCGCCGGCTCGAAGTCTTCTGGCACGCCGGGTTTGCCCCGCATGTATTCGTAGGTCACCTCGTCGGGGGCGATCATGCCGGCCCTGCCACCGCCTTCGATCGTCATGTTGCAGACGGTCAGCCGCTGTTCCATGGCCAGCTCCCTGATCGCCTCTCCGGCGTATTCGACCACGTGGCCGGTCATGCCGCCCGTACCGAGCCTGCCGATGGTCGCCAGGATCAGATCCTTCGAGGTGACCCCTTCGGCGAGGGTGCCGCTGTAGTTGATCCGCATCGTCTTCGGTCGCCGCTGGACCAGTGTCTGGGTCGCCATCACGTGTTCGACCTCGGAGGTACCGATGCCGAAGGCCAGGGCGCCGAATGCACCATGGGTCGACGTGTGCGAATCACCGCAGACGATCGTCATGCCGGGCTGGGTCAACCCGAGCTCGGGACCGATCACGTGCACGATCCCCTGGGTTTCGGAGCCGAGGCTGTAGACCGGAACCCCGAACTCGGCCGCATTGGCCTCCAGCGTCTCGACCTGCTTGCGTGAGAGCGTGTCGGCGATCATCTTCGCGGTCGGGGTTCCATCGGTCGGCACGTTGTGATCGGCGGTGGCCACGGTCTTGTCGGGGCGCCGCAGTGCGCGACCGGTCATGCGCAGGCCCTCGAATGCCTGCGGCGACGTGACTTCATGAACCAGATGGAGATCGATGTAGATCAGGTCCTCACGGACCTCGTGGGCCTCCCAGATCTTCTCGAACATGGTCTTGGGCACGGTCGTCCCCTTCCTATCCCCGGCGCAGGCCGGCGGCGATCACCGCGATGAACCTGGTCGGTCGATCGCTTTCGTTTTCAAAATGGTGTGGCAGGTCGGCGTCGAAGGTGACGCTGTCGCCTTCACCGAGGCGATGGTGCTCCTGGTCGAACACCAGCACCAGTTCGCCACTCAGGACCACGGCCGTCTCCCGGCTGCCGGGTTCATGCATGGGCGCATCCCCTTCCCCGCCGGTGCTGGCGCCCGGTTCCAGCAGGTGGGCCGACACGTCGGCCCTGAGGCCCGGCAGGGGCGGGGTCAGCTCTTCGATCTGGTGTCCGCCACGGCGGTGGCGGCGGTGATCGTCCGCCCTGCTGACCACGACGTGTGGCGTCTCGTCCAGCCTGAGCAACTGCGAAAGGCTCAGATCGAGGCCGGACGCGATCTTCGCGGCGACCACCAGGGTCGGACTGGTATTGCCCCGCTCGACCTGGGAGAGCATCGTCGCGCTCACGCCGGTCCGCTCTGCCAGGTCACGCAGCGAGAGATCCATCGCCTCCCGCAGGGATTTGACCCGAAAGCCCACCGCCGCCATGTCCGGCGCCGCATCAGTTCGGCTTTCGGACACCGCGGACCCGCCCTCGAACGGGCTGGACAGGGTATTCGCCGGAGTCGGGCTGGTCATGGCTGTACGCTATCACGCACGTTTGTATTGCGCAAGGCCGGCCTCTCGGGTCCGGTAGCCGGTCCCTCCCGGTGTCGACCCGGCACCTGCAAGAAAAACGCCCCGCGATTGCGGGGCGTCTCAAAGCCTCATTCCGGTTCGGTCAGATGCGCCGGGCCGGGCGCTTGGCTTGGCCCTTCCGATTGGTCGGGTGGTGCTGGCTGAGCAGGCTGAATAGAACTTTGCCCATCATCGGTATCACGTCTCACTTGGATTGAATTTGTGCTGCCTTGTTCTCGGCGCTTGAGTGTTGCCGTAGAACTGTAAGGGGTTGCACACATGCGCTGAGTGATATCCCTCACTCGGCGCGTTTCGGGGCCGGGAACGACTCGCTCCCGGAGCGGCTCAGGGCCCGGTAAGGCCGGCAGCCTCCGGCGAACCGGTTTCGCTCTTTCGGATCCCGGCTTCGTCAACCAGGTTCGAGAGCGCCCGGACGTAGGCCCTGGCCGATGCCTCGAGGATGTCGGTGGCCACGCCCTGTCCCGATGCGCTGTGGCCACCGGCCCGCAGAATCACGGTCACCTCGCCCAGAGCATCGTCGCCTCCGGTCACTGCGGCTACGTGGTACTCGCGCAGTTCGGCTTCGACACCGGTCGCAGCCTGGATCGCCCCGAAGATCGAATCGACCGGACCGTCCCCGCTTGCCTCGCCGCTCTGCTCGTCCCCTCCGGGCATCGTCACGCGGACCTGGGCAAGTGGCTTCCGTTCGGTCCCGGCTTCCACTTCGAAACCGGCCAAATCGTGTGATTGTGCCCTCTCCCGCATCTCGTCGGAGACGATCGCTTCGAGGTCGAGCGCGGTCACCTG
>JBGUDX010000099.1:0-6004 GCA_041821645.1 Acidobacteriota bacterium | reverse complement strand
CGTGCGGGCAGGTCTTTGCGTCCCCGATCGCCGCCCGCATGCGCTCCTCGAGCACCGGAGACATGGCGTGCTCGAGCCGCTCGGCTTCCTCGTGCACCTCGTCCCACGGGATCCCCAGGACATCGGTGAGAAACCGCTCGATCATCCGGTGCCGGCGAGTGATCTGCTCGGCCTCGGTCCGGCCGTTCTCGGTCAGGTGAAGGATCTTGTCGGCGCTGCGGGTCACGTAGCCGTCACGCTCGAGCCGCTTGATCATCTCGTGGACGGTCGGTGGCGAAAGCTGCATCGCCCGGGCGATGTTGGCCCCGGTTATCGGCAGGCCGGCTTCCATCAGCCAGAAAATGGTCTGGAGGTATTCCTCTTCGGCAACGGTTACCTGTTCCTGGGACAACTTCTTCTCCTGAGTCGTTTCGAGGGGCTCCGATACTAGATGGTCGGGCCCCGGATGAGGCAGGTTCAGGACATCAGCGAAGTGACGACGGCCTCGTAGAAACCCTCGCCGTTCCTGCCTTCGGTCAGGCTCACGTTCTCGTAGCCCCTCATCGCCGCCTTCACGCCGGGATCGCGCTCGGGGCCGTTCGCGACCACGAAGAAGCGGCCGACCTCGGTCGCGACCTCCAGATCCTCAACCGAGTCGCCGATCGCGATCGTCTCGTCCGGTGCGTAGCCGCGAGCCCTCGCATGGGCGGCCACCGCACCGGCCTTGGACACTCCGCTGGGCACGAGGTGGTAGCAGTGGGCGGTTTCGATGCCTTCCATCCGACGGGTTATCGCCCCGTTGTCGAGCAGCCGCAAGTCGCCGTGGCCGTTTTCCTCGAGTACCCGGTCGGCCGCCGCGGTGTCCACCTCACCTCGAAACAGATGCGACATCTCGCGCTCGAGATGCCAGGGTTCGTGGAATTCGAGCTTTCCGTCAAACGACTCGAAGAGCAGTTCGGGAACTCTTCTTTCGGAAACCTGATCGACCACGGTACGTTCGGGATCCAGCTCAAAGTCGCCGGTCAGCACCGTGATTTCCTGGTCCATCGAAAAGGCCGCGCCGGCCTCGAATATGAACGATTTCTGGCCGATGATCCGGGCATCTTCATGGACCTGGACCCGACGGCGACCGGACATGATCACGACCTCCACCCCAGCCCTTGACGCGGCTTCGAGCGCCCGGGCCTGCATCATCGAAAAATTGCCGGCGTGGTCGGTGAACAGTGACGCGCCGAGCCCCAGCAGGGTGCCGTCGAGATCGGTGTAGGCGCAGCGAAGGCTCATGCCGGGGAAGCTACTGACCGGGCGTACGCAGCGCGCCGCCGGACCCGTCCGGCGCACCGTGCGCGGCGCGTGCGGGTCGCACGCCCGGTTCGCTCACCATGCCGCCGGCCGGCCGGAGAGACCCCAGGCCAGGTCGGTCGATCCGGGAGAGGGCCTGGCCGAGCGAGTTCACCACCTCGGAGGCCATCCCGCCCAGCGCCGCGAGCGTCTGGTGGGTGTTGCGCTTGGTGCCGAGCCCGACCTGGGCCATCGCTTCCAGCCCGACCTCGTCCCAGACGTCGATCAGCATCGCGATCTCGACCCCGTAGCCGGTGGTGAATGGAATCCGTTCGAGCAGCCCGCGCCGGGCGGCGATCTCCCCGGCCAGCGGCTGGTCGAAGCCGGTCAGGTCGGGGACCAGCTGCCGTAGCAGTGGCCGGGCGGTCAGCTCGGTCACCCGGCCACCCCCTGCCGGTTGCTCGCTGTCCTCCTGGCGAAACGGCCGCCGATAGCTCCCTTTCACGAATTCGACCGCCGGATCCCGGATCAGCGGTCCCAGTAGCCCGGTCACGTAGTGACGGCCGAAATCGGCTACGTCACCATCGACGAACACGACCAGCTCGCCCCTGACCGCTTCCAGAGACCGCCACATCGCGTCGCCCTTGCCCTGAACCGCCCCCTGCCCCGGCACCAGATCATTCTCGGAGACGACCTCGGCCCCCGCGTCCCTGGCCGCGGCCGCGGTCCCGTCGGGCGAATCGGCATCGACCACGAGGATCTGCTCAACCAGCCCTGCCTCGGCCAGCACCCTGATCTCGCTGACCGTCTGGGCGATCGTCCCCGCCGTGCTCCGGGTCGGGATCACGACCGAGACGGGATCGGCCCGGTCGGCCAGCAGCCCGGCGACGGGGAAGTCGGTGTGGTCGAAGGTCTTTAGCATCGTCGGAGTGGCTGAAGCAGGCACAACCCTACGCACGGCAAACGGCGTCGTCAACCTGACCGAGCCGATCGTGGTCGGGGTGGTCAACGCGACCCCGGATTCGTTTTCCGACCGGGGGGACCGGTCCACCTCCGGTTCGATCAGTCAGATCCACCGTCACCTCGAGGACGGGGCCGCGGTGATCGAGGTCGGTGGAGAGTCGAACGTGACCAACCGCCCCGCGGTTTCGGTCGCCACGGAGACCGAGCGGATCCTTCCGGTGGTCGAGGCAGCGGTCGAGGCCGGCGCCCTGGTCTCGATCGACACCTACAAAGCCGAGGTCGCGGCCGCCGCGCTCGACGCGGGAGCGGCGATCGTGAACGACATCAGCGGCAGCGAAGGCAGGGCGATGCTGGAGATCTGCGCCGACCGCGGAGCGGGCATGGTCCTGATGCACACCGAAGTTGCCCCCAAGTCCCAGATCTGGGACGAAGGGCTGTACCCGGACGGAGTCACGAACCGGCAGCTCTCCTTCTTCGAGCAGAGGCTCGCGGAGCTCGAGGCCGCCGGAATCGGAAGGGACCAGGTGGTTCTCGACCCCGGGCCGGACTTCGCCAAGACACCACGCCAGACGGTCGAAGCGCTGGCCGGACTGCCGCAACTGGCGAAGCTCGGCTGCCCGATAATGCTGGCCGTTTCACGCAAGGACTTCATCGGTGCGATCACGGGAAAGGGCCCCGGGGAACGGTCCGCCGGCACGTTCGCCGCGATCGCGGTCGGGCTCGAGCTCGGAGGCCGGCTGCTCAGGGTCCACGATGTAGCCGGCGCTTCGGACTTTCTCAAGGTCTGGCGTGCTCTCAAAGGCGTAGACAGCGTCTCTCCCGGGTTGAGAATCGCCGAGGAGATCCGTCGCGAGCCCCCGGCCGGATCGCCCCTTGGCTGAGTCCCTGCTCGCCACTCCCTGGGCGGCCGCGATCGATCCGGCGCGCCGGGACGACCGGATCCTCGGGACCGAGACCGAGCCGGAGCGGCCGCCCGCGTATTCGCCGCTTCCACCGGGGCTCGATCCCGGGCTTGGAGAAGCCCTGTCCCGGGTCGGGATCGAGCGGCTCTACCGGCACCAGGCGGAGGCTTTCGATGCCTCCCGGAATGGCAACGTGATCATCACGACCGGGACCGCCTCGGGCAAGTCGCTGGCCTTCAACCTCGGGGTGCTCGACTCGATCGCGAAAGACCCCAAGTCGCGAGCGCTCTACCTGTATCCGACCAAAGCCCTGGCTCAGGATCAGGCGCGGGCGCTGGCCGCGATCCGGGCGCCGGGTTTGCGGCCGGCGATCTATGACGGCGATACGCCGAAGGAGGAGCGTCCAGCGATTCGCAGGAGGAGCAACCTGGTTCTGACCAACCCCGACATGCTCCACGTCGGGATCCTGCCGCACCACCGCGGCTGGGGCGACTTCCTCAGCAACCTCGACTGGGTCGTGATCGACGAGGCCCACACCTACCGGGGCGTGTTCGGATCCAACGTGGCCAACGTGATCCGTCGCCTCCGCCGGATCGCCCGGGCCTACGGCCGCGAGCCGCGCTTCGTTCTCGCCTCAGCGACGATCGCCAACCCGGAGGATCTGGCGGAGCGCCTGGTGGGCAGTGAATTCACCCTGGTCAGCGAGGACACGGCCCCGCGGGCAGGCCGGGAAATGAACGTATGGAACCCGCCCCTGACCAACCCGGCGACCGGCGCCCGGCGTTCCCCCCTGGCCGAGGCCGGGGACCTGCTGGCCGAACTGGTCAGCCACGAGATCCGGACGATCTGCTTTCTCAAGAGTCGCCGCGGCATTGAGCTGATCCGCAAGTTCGCGGCTGAGCGTCTGGAAGCCAAGGGCAGGCCCGACCTGGCCGAAAAGATCGCCCCGTACCGGGCCGGCTACACCCCGGCCCAACGGCGGGGGATCGAAGCCAACCTGGTCTCCGGCAAGCTGCTGGGTGTGGTCTCGACCAATGCGCTGGAACTCGGGATCGACATCGGCGAGCTCGACGCCGCGATCTGCGTGACCTTCCCGGGAACGGTCGCCGGACTGCGCCAGATGTGGGGAAGGGCCGGTCGCAAGCGCAAGGGCCTCGCGATCTATATCGCCGGCCAGGATGCCCTCGACCAGTACTTCTGCCGACACCCCGACGAATTCCTCGGCCGACCGGTGGAGGCGGCGATCCTCGATCACCGCTCGCCCGAGATCGCCGCCCAGCATCTGGTCGCCGCGGCCTACGAGATGCCGCTGACCGCCGAGGACGAGGACCTGTTCGGGCCGGACCTCGAGGGCTCGACCGGGCCGCTGGTGACCGCCGGGGAGCTCCGCCGCGCCGGCCAGGGGCTGGTCCCGAGACACCCCGGCTTCGTCGCCGGCTCGGTCTCGCTGCGGTCGAGCTCGGCCAGCTCGATCTCGGTAATCGACCGGGCTTCGGGCGAAATGATCGGTACGGTTGAGATGGGCCGGGCCTTCACCACCGTCCACCCCGGGGCCGTATACATGCACTTCGGCGCTACATACGAGGTCGAACAGCTCGACCTCGGCGAGGCGCAGGCCGTAGTCCGGTCATTCGACGACGCGTGGTACACCCGGCCCAAGGTGGAAACCGAGATCTTCATCGACCGGGTGATCGAGACGACCGAGGTCCACGGGGTAGAGCTTCGATTCGGCGAGGTCTCGGTCTCCGAACAGGTGACCGGCTACCAGCGGATCCTCTCGGCCGACCAGGAGGCGATCGACCTGATCGACCTCGACCTTCCGGTCCAGGAGTTCAGGACCAGGGGGCTCTGGTACACGCTGCCCGACGCGATGACCGGTGAGCTGCCGCTCAACGCCCTTCTGGGCGCGCTCCACGCCACAGAACATGCCCAGATCGCCGTGCTGCCACTGATCGCGATGTGCGACCGCTGGGACATCGGCGGGCTCTCGACCAACCTGCACGCCCAGACCGGCGAGCCGACGATCTTCATCTACGACGGCCACCCCGGCGGGATCGGCATCACCAAACGCGGCTTCGACGAGTTCGCCCGGCTGGTGACCGACGCACACGGCCTGATCGCCGAGTGCCCCTGCGAAAGCGGCTGCCCCTCCTGCGTACAGAGCCCGAAGTGCGGCAACCTGAATGAGCCGCTGTTCAAAGAAGGGGCGCTCGGGCTTCTTGCTTCGATGCGTGGCTGATCAGTCAAAATGAACCGGAAGGAAGGCACGAAATGAGCGTCGAGGAAAACCGGAAAAAGTTCACCGGGCGCTAGGAGGGCTCTCGATGGGACAGATTCCGGGACGCAATCTGTGGATGACCGGTCTGCTGGTCGGACTGGTGGCCGTTCTCGGAATGGCCGCTTGTGGTGGCAACGACTCCTCTGGACGGTCGGGCACCACCGGGGACGGGACTTCTGGTGGCTCTGCCCCCAGTAGTGAGCGGATCACTATCGACGGTGCCGGCGAGGCGCTCGTCTGGGGCGAGGGGAAGAGGGCTGTGCTTCTCTCTCACGGCGCCGCATTCGACGCATCCAGTTGGCAAGCTCAGGCAGAGCGGATTGCCGCCGCGGGCTACCTGGTGGTTGCGCTCGAGGAAACCTCACCCGAGGACATCCTCACCGCGATCAGATTCCTTCGCGAGGACCGGGGCGCCACAAACGTTGCCCTGATCGGCGCGAGCGCCGGCGCCGATACTTCCCTGGAGGCGCTCTCGATGGAGCCGGACGCGGTCGACCAGTTGATTACCCTTTCGGTCAACTCGACTCGGGAAGGACTCGGCAACGAGCCCAAGCTCTTCATTGCCAGCGAAGACGAGCCGGTTGCCGACCTCTCCACAGAG
>JBGUDX010000098.1:0-6012 GCA_041821645.1 Acidobacteriota bacterium | reverse complement strand
ATCTGATGGCCGGCATCCTGGTTTACGCCCTGCACGACGACGAGGGCAATTTCAACAAGAACTCGCTCGGAGCCCTCTCCGAAGCGGCCAAGCTGGCCGGCGAGCTCGGAACCGAGGCCGCGGCCGTGATCGTCGGGGACATCTCCGACGAAGGCGCCCAGGGGCTCGGCAACTACGGAGTGAGCAAGGTCTACCGGGCCAAGGCCGTTCCCGAGGGCCTGGCTCAGCCGATCATCGACGTGATGGCCAAGGTCATCACCGAGAACGACTTCTCCTACGCACTGTTCGGCGGCGGTCTGCTCGGCTTCGAGATCGGGGCCGGCCTGACCGCCCGTCTCGGTGCCGGAGTCACCATGGAGGTGACCAAGGTCAAGGTCGACGGAGGCAAGCTGGTCTCCGAGCGCCCGATCCTCCAGGACTCCCAGATCGCCGACGTCGGTTACGTCTCCGAGCCCGGCATCATCATCAGTCGGCTGAACGCTTTCGACATCAACGAGACCGGCGGCAGCGCCGAGGTCGTAGACGTCGAGGTCGAGCTCTCCGAATGGTCGACCAAGGCCGAGATGGTCACCCGCGGCGAGCAGCGTGGCGCCGACGTGGACATCGAAGCGGCCGACATCCTGGTCGGCGGTGGACGCGGACTCGGCTCGGCCGAAGGGTTCGACGGGGCCGAAGAGCTGGCTGCCGCCTTTGGTGGCAACTCGGCCGTCGCCGCCACCCGTGCGGTGGTTGACGCCGGCTGGTACCCCTACGCCGCCCAGATCGGCCAGACCGGCAAGACCGTCGCGCCGAAGCTGTACCTGGCGGTCGGTGTCTCAGGCGCGATCCAGCACAAGGTCGGCATGCAGAACTCCGAGGCGATCGTCGCGATCAACAAGGACGCGAACGCGCCGATCTTCGAGTTCTCCGACCTCGGCATCATCGGCGACCTGAACAAGATCATGCCCAAGCTGACCGAGGCCATCAAGGCCAGGAAAGGCTAGGCAGAGCGCCTGAAGCAACAGGGGAAGCACCGGGCCCCGACCGTCACGCGTTGACGACCGGGGCCCGGCCTACCCTCTCTTCCCGTTTGACCGCGCAGTACCGCTTTCCCGGCTTTCGACTCACCCAAGAACGCAGTCCCGAAAGGATCAACGCATGCCCCCCGTAGCGCCCAGCGAGTATCCGCCGCCGTTTGACTCCGAAGACGTAATCGCCGCTCCGACCGACCCCGAGGACGAGCGCATTGAAGTAGGCGTCGCGATCGTCGGCGGCGGCCCGGCCGGGCTGGCCTGCGCGGTCAAGCTGCTGCAGCTGCTCGAGGACCGCCCCGAGCTGGCCGAGAAGCTGGGCGAGGTCCCGGTTGCCGTGGTCGAAAAGGGCAAGGTGGCCGGCGCTCACGAGATGTCGGGCGCCAACATGCGTCCCTCGGCGATGGAGGAGCTGTTCCCCGACATGGACCGCTCCGAGTGGCCGGTCTACCGCGAGGTGACCAAGGACGCGGTTTATCTTCTGACCGAGAAGCAGGCGCTGCCGCTCAAGCCGATGCCGCCGAACTTCAAGAACCACGGCAACTACGTCACGTCGGTTTCCAAGCTGAGCCGTTTCCTGGCCGAAAAGGCGGAGGAGATGGGCGCCTACATCCTGACCGAGACCGCAGCCGACAAGCTGCTGGTCGAGGACAGGATCGTCAAGGGCGTGCGCTCGGGGGACCGCGGCCGGGGCCGCGACGGACAGGAACTGGCCAACTTCGAGCCGGGCTCCGACGTGATCGCCAAGGCGACCGTGCTCGCCGAGGGCACGCTCGGGCACCTGACCTTCGCCGCGCTCGACCACTTTGACATCAACGGGCTCGACCCGCAGCGGTGGGAACTCGGTGTCAAGGAGATCTGGGAGGTCGAGGAGCCGCTTGACCAGGTGATCCACACCATGGGCTGGCCGCTTCGAAAGGCCGCCAAGTACAAGGAGTTCGGCGGTTCGTTCATCTACCCGATGGAGGACAACAAAGTCACCATCGGCTTCGTGGTCGGCCTCGACTACACCGACGCCACCCTGTCGGTTCACGACATCCTGCAGCAGTTCAAACTGCACCCGTTCGTCGAGAAGATCCTCAAGGGCGGCAAGCGGGTCGGCTGGGGCGCGAAGACGATTCCGGCAGGCGGCTACTGGTCGATGCCCAAGCGCCTGGCCGTACCGGGCATGTGCATCGCCGGGGACAACGCCGGCATGGTCAACGTGGCCGAGCTCAAGGGCGTCCACTACGCGATGCACGCCGGCATGTACGCGGCCGAAGCGATCATTGACGCGCTGGAGAAGGATTCGGTCGATTTCTCGGCCTACGACGAGAAGGTCCACAACTCGATGATCGAGAAGGACCTCTACAAGGTCCGCAACGCCAGCCAGCCTTTCACCAAGGGCTTTTTCCTCGGCGGGGCCATGGCCTCGATGATGACCGTCACCGGGGGTCACTTCCCCGGCGGCCACTGGGAGAATCACGACGACGCGACCTACAAGGTCGAGATCGGCAAGGCGGCCGACGACTACCCGGAGCCCGACGGCGAGTACACCTTCGACAAGCTCTCGTCGGTCTTCCTGTCAGGCAACGCGACCCGCGACGACGCTCCGAATCACATCCGGATCCAGACCGAGGTTCCGCGGGAGATCGCCCAGACCTGGGTATCGATGTGCCCGGCCCAGGTCTACGAGATTCCCGAGGATCAGCTCGAGGCCGGGGCCGACGTGGTCGATGTGAACGTGACCGCTTCCAACTGTGTCCAGTGCGGCGCGATCACGGCCAAGGGCGGCCGGCTGACCCTGCCCGAAGGCGGGGACGGCCCGCTCTACACCGAGACCTGAGAAGCGGAGACCTGAGAAGCGGTCCCGGCCGGAGAGGCGGTCCTGCCGGAAGGCCGGCGGTCAGGCCGCGCGGCGGAAGTCCCGCGGGGCTTCGGTGGTGCTCAGAGGCGCGCGGGTCAGGGACTCGGCGTCATACAGCGACACCGGCGCACGACGGCGCTTTCGCGGGGGGACAACCCACTCGTCGCAGCCGACAAAAGCGTCAGCGAAGCGCTGGGCTTTCATGCTGCGGGGGCGGGCTTGATCGAATAACTCTTTGGCCATCGGAAGAATCCTCTCCTCTGAGCGATTACGGAAGTTTCTTCGCCGCGTCGGACGGAAAACCTGCCGCTATTTCCGGGAATCCGGGGTCCGACCGGCCCGCGGAGGCGCCGGGGCGGAGAATCCGGGCAAACCGGGTCCGATTTTCCGCAATAGTCAGCCTTTTCGGACCCGGAAAGGGGGGCCGGGGCGGCCGGCTGACCTGAGCGCCATCCGGGGCAGGCCGGCCCGGGCGGGATCAGTCGCCGTTCCGGGTGGGAGCGGGGAGCGGCGGCGGGCTTGACCGGTCCTCTAGACTTCATCTCATGAAGGCAGACATACACCCCGAGTACACGATCGCCAACGTCCACTGTTCGTGCGGCAACCAGTTCTACACCCGTTCGACCAAGTCGGATCTGCACGTTGAACTCTGCTCTGCCTGTCATCCCTTCTACACCGGCAAGCAGAAGCTGGTCGACACCGGTGGCCGGGTCGAGCGCTTCCAGCGTCGTGCCGCCAAGCGCGCCAAGGCCACTGCCGGCAACGGCTGACCACGCCGGCGGGCCCGACCGGCCCGCCGAACAGTTTGAAACGGACGCCCGGGCGACGCCCGACGGCGCCGACGTGGACGCAAGGGCGATGCCCGACGGGGCGCTGGTGGCGACTCGCGACGCGCCGGTCGGTGGCCAGGCGGTGCTCGAGGGAGTGATGATGCGTGGGGTCCGGACCTGGGCGGTCGCGGTTCGCGCGCCGGAAGGCGCGATCGAGGTGACCACCGAGCCGATCGTGCCGTGGGCGGGCAGGGCCCGGGTGCTGCGCTGGCCGGTGATCCGGGGAGTGGTGGCTCTGGCCGAATCGCTGAAGATCGGATTCCGGGCACTGGGGATTTCGGCGAACGCACAACTGACCGAGGAGGACGAGGAAGAGGAGATCGGCGGTTTCGCCTGGGGGATGACGATCGCCTTCTCGCTCGCGTTGGGGATTCTGCTCTTCTTCGTGGTCCCGGTCGGGCTGACCAGCCTGATCAAGGACCAACTCGGATCGGCGGTCCTGTTCTGGCTGGTCGAGGGCATCGTCAGGACCGCGATCTTCATCGGGTACATAGTCCTGATCAGCCGCCTTCGCGACCTGCGCCGGGTGTTCGAGTACCACGGTGCCGAGCACAAGACGATCTCCTGCTACGAGGCCGAGGACGAACTGACCCCGACCCGGGCCGGGCTCTACTCCCGTCTTCATCCGCGTTGCGGGACCAGCTTCCTGCTCATCGTCATGGTCCTGGCGATCTTCGTTTTCGCCCCGATCGGGTTGCCCGCCTGGTACTGGCTGCTGCTGTCACGGATCCTCGGCGTGCCGCTGATCGCCGGGCTCTCTTACGAGGTGATCAAGTGGGCCGGCCGCAACCGGGACAGGCGATGGGTGCGCGCGGTGATGTGGCCCGGGCTGATGCTGCAGAACCTGACCACCCGGGAACCGGACGAACAGCAGCTGGAGGTGGCGATCGCCGCGCTGGACGCGGTGCTCGAGCTGGAGCGGCCCGAGGACAACGCCGACCTCGAGCCGATCGAGATCGTCGCCTGACCGTATCGGGGCCGCCCTCGGTACGCCTGAAGTCGGCACTACCGTCAGACTGAAACCGTGATCAGGAAGCTGGGTGAACAGATCGAGGCCCGCTACGCCGAACTCGAGCGGGAGATGAGTGACCCCGAGGTGATCGCCGATCGCCAGCGCTACGCCGAGATCGGGCGGGAGTACCGCCAACTGGGGCCGGCCCGTGAGCTGGTGATCGAGCACCGGACCCTGAACGACGACCTCGAGGGGGCCAGGGAACTGCTGGAAGAGGCCGGCGAAGACGAGGAACTCGAACGGGTCGTGCGGGACGCGCCCGCCCGGATTGCCGAACTCGAGGAGGAGATCCGGCTGGCCATGGTCGAGCGCGATCCCAACGACGAAAAGAACGTGATCGTCGAGATCCGTGCCGGGACCGGTGGCGACGAAGCCGCCCTCTTCGCCGGCGACCTCTACAAGATGCTGACCCGTTACGCGGCCGAGCGGGGCTTCTCCACCGGGGTCCTTTCTCAGTCGGCGGCCGAGCACGGCGGCTTCAAGGAGGTGACCTTCGAAGTCCGGGGAGAGGGGGCCTACTCGGTCTACAAGTACGAGGGCGGCACCCACCGTGTCCAGCGGGTTCCGGAGACCGAGTCGCAGGGCAGGATCCACACTTCGACCGCGACCGTCGCCGTGTTGCCCGAGGCCGAGGAGGTCGAAGTCGAGATCGACCCGAACGACCTTCAGATTGACGTCTACCGCTCATCGGGGCCGGGTGGCCAGTCGGTGAACACCACCGACTCGGCGGTACGGATTACCCACGAGCCGACCGGGATAGTGGTCTCGATGCAGGACGAGAAGTCCCAGCTCCAGAACCGGGAGAAGGCGATGCGGGTCCTCAGGGCCCGGATCTACGAACGCCAGCTGGCCGAACAGCAGGCGGCGATCGCCTCCGAGCGCAAGGCCCAGGTGGGCACCGGACAGCGCTCGGAAAAGATCAGGACCTACAACTATCCGCAGGGCCGGGTCACCGACCACCGGATCAAGCTCACCTCGCACGACCTCGACGGGGTTCTCGACGGCGACCTCGGCGAGTTCACCGATGCCCTGACCGGCGAGGAGAAGCGCCGCCGGCTCGAAGCCCAGACAGCCTGACCCCGGTGTGAATGCGGGTATGAACGCGATGGTCGGGAGAGGCTGAACGTCATGGCACGCGAATCACACGACGCCCCTGTCGGCGACGCCCTCAATGCCGCAATCGATGCCTTTGGCGCGGCCGGGATCGAAACCCCCAGGCTGGACGCCGAAATCCTACTCTCCGAGATCGCCGGGCTGGACCGGGCGGCCCTGATCGCCGATCCCGGCGCGGGTCTTCGGCCGGCTCAGTCAAGG
>JBGUDX010000097.1:0-6017 GCA_041821645.1 Acidobacteriota bacterium | reverse complement strand
GGGCTTTGACCCAGGCGGTTTTGCCGCCGGGGACGGACCGGTGCGTTCGCGCTGGAGCTTGGCCCGCTTGCGCTTTTTCCGCCTGATCCGCCGTTCCTTCATCTTCTCTTCCCAGGTCCGGCCGGCATTCGTGATCCGGTCCCAGTAGCTGGCTGCAAGCGCGATCAGGGCGCCGGCCCCGAGCAACAGGTTGAACAGGTTCACCGCGCGCTCGGCCGGCAGACCTCCGAGCAGCAGTTCGCCGTTCGCGGCGGCGATCCCCCAGATTCCGAGGCCGAGAAAGACGATCGCCGCGAGTAGTGCGTACAGGCGCGACGCACGTCGGGCCATCAACAGGGCGATCAGTCCGGCCACGACGTGGAAACCGTTGGCCCAGCCGTTGACCGTGAAGAAACCGAACAACTCCGAAGTCAGCTCGGGGCGGTTGAATTCGGAGTTCTCGAGGAACCCGATCAGGCCGAGCAGGACCAGCACCACTCCTGTGATGCTGGCGTAGACCCGGGTATAGGCGGTCCTCTCCACCGGGTCATTCTCCCAGTACGGCCGTCAACTAGGCTTCCGGTTCTTGACCTACTGCTACCGCCACCCCGGAGTGGAGACGCGAGTCTCCTGCTCAAACTGCGGCCGTCCGATCTGCACGGACTGCATGAACGACAGCCCCGTCGGCAAGCGCTGCCCCGAGTGTTCGCAGGAGACGACGCGGGTCGTGACCGGATCGGCCGGCGCCGGCGCGGCTGGCGGCAGCCCTGCGACCTTCGTGCTGATCGGGATCAGCGTGCTGGCCTATCTGGCCGAGACGGCGACCGGGGCCGGTGGGCTCAGCTCGACCGGCAACAACGTGATCACCGACTACGGGCTGCAAGGGGCCGCCGTGGCGGACGGCGAGTGGTACCGGCTGGTCACCAGCGGCTTCCTGCACGCCGGCATCATGCATCTGGCCTTCAACATGATCGCGCTCTACTTCCTCGGGCGGATTCTCGAGCCCTCGATCGGCACGGTCCGCTTCATCATGGTCTATTTCGCCTCGCTGTTGGCCGGCTCGCTCGGCGCGATCCTGCTCTCGAGCAACCTGGTGGTCACGGTCGGAGCCTCGGGGGCCGTCTTCGGCATTTTCGGCGCTACGTTCATCATTGCCCGCGGTCGCGGCCTCGATCACATCGCCAGACAGATCGGCGTGATCCTGGGGATCAACCTGCTGCTCACCTTCACGGTCTCCGGGATCAGTATCGGCGGCCACCTCGGCGGCCTGGCCGCCGGGCTCGCGTGCGGGTTGTTGATCGTCGCCGGTGAGCGGGGCCGACTGGGGGCGAGCGCCAGGCTGATCGAGTACGGCGGCATGATCGCGATCGCGGTCGTCTCGGCCGCTCTGGCGGTGAGCCTTGCCGAACCGTTCACCGGATTAGCGGTCGGGGCGCTTACACTGGGTCCGGGATGACCCTGCTCGAGGAAAGCGAGATCGAAGCGGAGTTGGCCGGGCGGCCGGGCTGGGAGCGCCGGGGCGAGATGATCGTGCGCCGGTTCGAGTTCAAGGACTTCGTCGGCTCGGTCGGGTTCGTCGATGGGGTTGTCGAGCCGGCCGAACGGCTCGGCCACCACCCGGACATCTCGATCTCCTGGAACAGGGTCGAGGTAGCGATCTCGACCCATTCCGAGGGCGGCCTGACCGCGGCCGACTTCCGCCTGGCCGGGGAGATCGACACCCTGGCCTGACCGATGGCCGGGCCCGCCCAGCTGTACTCGTAGGACCCGGGCCCGCTCAGCTGTACTCGTAGAACCCGCGCCCGCTCTTGCGGCCGAGATGCCCTCCGGCTACCAGCGTCGCGACCTCGAGCGGAGCCAGGTGATCGGGGTTGCCCGAATCGGCGTTCAGGGCTCTGCCGATTTCGACCGCGACGTCCAGGCCGATCAGGTCGAGCAGCGCGAGTGGTCCCATCGGGTGAGCCACGCCCAGGGTCATGCAGGTATCGACCTCGTCCGGACTCATCCCGGTCCTCTCATGAAAACGCACCGCATCGAACAGGTACGGGAACAGCAACCGGTTGACCACGAAGCCGGGGGTGTCCGGCACGACCACCACGGTTTTTCCCAGGGTCGCGCACCAGGTCCGGGCCCGTTCGCCGATTCCCCCGGCCAGAGATTCCGGAAGGCAGAGCTCGACCAGTTCCATCGCCGGGACCGGGTTGAACACGTGGAGCCCGAACAACCGCTCGTCCACGCCCGCCGCCGACGCGATCTGACCGATCGAAAGCGACGAGGTGGTGCTCGCGAGATCCGATTCCGGCGCGAAACCGGCCAGGTCGCGCAGAAGCCTGGATTTGGCTTCGAGTTCCTCGACGATCGCCTCGACCACCAGCCCGCAATGCGCGAAGTCCGTGGCGGTCATGGTGGTGACCACGCGGCCCGGATCAGCGTCTTCCATCCGGCTCGAGGCCCGCTTGACCAGTTCCATGGCCCGGTCGGCCGAGTTCTTGCTGCGAACCAGAATCCAGACTCTCTCCGAGTGGCAGGAGGCCAGCGCGGCCAGCCCGGTGGCGATGGCGCCGCTTCCGGCCACGGCGATCTCGGGGTACGGACTCTGGTTGGTGGAGTTGTCGGGATTCATCGGTTCGGCCGGGTTCACGGCAATGCCGGACCGGGCTTGACTGACGAGTCAATCAGGTATCGTTGGGCGGGAGTTTTGCCGCGTTTGGCGGTCACAGGCACTGGATTTTGACGAAAGGTTTCTGATGAGCAAGTTTGGCGGTCGTGAAGTCGTCATCGTTGAGGCGGTCCGGACCCCGGTCGGACGCGGGCACAAGGAAAAGGGTTACTACAAGGACACCCATCCCTCGACCCTGCTGGCCCACGCCTACTCCGAGGTCGTCTCGCGCGCCGGAATTGATCCGGCCGAAGTCGAAGACCTGGTCGGCGGCTGCGTCCAGCAGTTCGGCGAGCAGAGCCTCAACATCGCTCGCAACGCCTGGCTCGAGGCCGGATTCCCGATCGAGACCCCGGCGACCACGATCGACCGTCAGTGCGGTTCCGCCCAGCAGGCGATCAACTACGCGGCGGCGATGATCGCCTCCGGAGTTCACGACGTGATGATCGGCGGCGGAGTCGAGCACATGGGCCACATCTCATTCGGTGACGCGGCCAAGGTGATGGGCGACTACGGCTGGGCCTACTCGCCGGAGCTGCTCGAGCGGTATGACCTGGTCAACCAGGGCCTCTCGGCCGAGATGATCGCCGACAAGTGGGACATCTCCCGCGAGGAGCTTGACCAGTTCGGGGCCCGCTCCCAGGCCCTCGCTCTCGAGGCGACCGAGGAAGGCCGCTTCGAGCGCGAGATCGCGCCGTTCTCGGTCAACGGTGATACCTACAAGACCGATCAGGGCATACGTCCCGGCACCACGGTCGAGAAGCTGGCCGAGTTGAAGCCGGCCTTCAAGGAAGACGGCAAGATCACCGCCGGTAACTCCTCGCAGGTCTCCGACGGCGCCGCCGCGGTGCTGCTGATGACCCGCGAGAAGGCCGACGAACTGGGGCTGAAGCCCCGCGCCAGGGTCCTCGACCAGACCGGGGTCGGTGTCGACCCGGTGATGATGCTGACCGGCCCGATCCCGGCCACCGAAAAGCTGCTCGAGCGCAACTCCATGTCGATCGACGACATCGACCTGGTCGAGATCAACGAGGCATTCGCTTCGGTGGTACTCGCCTGGGAGCGCGAGCACAGTCCGGACATGGACCGGGTCAACGTCAACGGTGGCGCGATCGCACTCGGCCATCCGCTCGGCTCGACCGGCGCCCGGCTGATGACCACGCTGCTCCATGAGTTGGAGCGGACCGACAAGGAGATCGGCATGGTCACGATGTGCTGCGGCGGCGGAATCGGGACCGGCACCCTGATCCAGCGGGTCTGACCGGACCGCCGATGAGCGCCATGGACCGCGTATCACTCGGGGTGATGGGGACGACTCCGGACGACATGGCCGACCTCGCCCGGAAGGCCGAGGCCGGCGGGGTCGAGTCGATCTGGGCGATCGAGCTGTTCCGCAACGCTTTCACCCAGACGACCTACCTTTCGACTCAGACCGAATCGGTGGACGTCGGCACGGCCATCGCCTGGGGATTCGTACGCAGCCCGATGACCATGGCGATGAGCGCGATGGACATCGACGAGATATCCGGGGGCCGGTTCCGCCTGGGTCTCGGTCCCGGTGTGAAGCGGCTCAACGAGACCTGGCACAACGCCGAATACGGCCGGCCGGCGCCGCATCTCAGGGAAACGATCGAGGCGGTGCGCGCGATAATCGCCGCGGCAGCGGCCGGCGAGGCCATCGCCTTCAAGGGTGAGTACTACGACCTCGACATCAAGGGCTGGTACCGGTCGACCCCTCCGCTCCGGACCGATATCCCGATCTTCACCGCCGCGGTTCAGAAGGGGATGGCCCGCATGGCCGGTGACGTTGCTGACGGCCTGATCGGCCACCCGCTCTGCTCGGCGACCTGGATCGAGCAGGAGATCGTGCCGGCGTTCGAACTCGGGCTTTCGCGCTCGAACCGCGACCGGTCCGACTTCACCTACCTTCCGAGCGTCACCGTGGCGATCGATGACGATTACCAGCGCGGTCTCGATGCGGCCCGTCGCACCGTCGCCTTCTACTCGACGGTGAAGACCTACATGCCGCTCTACGAACTGCACGGCTTCGGGCAGAACGCGGCCGACGCCGCCGCCGCATTCAAACGAGGTGACATCGAAGGGGTCGCCGCGGCGATCCCGGACGAGATGGTCGAGACCTACTGTGCGGTTGGAACCCCCGACCAGGTGCGGGCCAAGGTTGAAGAGGTGGCGCAGTTTGCCGACGCGATCTTCCCCGGGGCCCCGATCTACTTCATCCCGGACGAACAGGTCACCGAGTACAGCGAGAAGATCATCGAGGTCTTCGGCTCCGGTTCCGCCTGACGGCGATTCACCGGGGGGCCGCCGATCTTCCTGGAAGCCGGACGGCGCGGAGTCGTCAGGCCACCGCGGTCCCGAGCACGCTCGGGCTGGTGTGAAGCCACGAGGGTCGGGTATCGAACTCCCTGATCTCGGTGACCTCGAATCCGCCGCGCTCGATCTCGGTCACGGTCTGGCAACTGCAATGGCAGCCTCCTGAGATCCGGGGCCAGATCCCGCTGCGATCGAGCCCGGTCTGAATCCGGGCTTTGTTCGCGTCGTCGGATCTGACGTGTTCGAAAAACCGCAGTGAGCCGCCGGGCTTCAGCACCCGCTTGAACTCGCTGAACGCGTCGGCCGGGTCGTTGATCGAGCAGAGCACCAGGCAGACCACGACCACGTCGAACTCGTCGTCGTCGAACGGAAGCGCCCCGGCGGTGCCGTCGACGACCGAGATCGGGACATCTGCGGCGGCGGCCCGCGGTGCGGCCTTCGAGCGCAGGTAGGGTTCCGGCTCGAGCGCGACCACTTCCTCCGTCGCCTCGCCGTAGTGGGCGAAATTCATGCCGTCCCCGGCTCCGATCTCGAGCACCCGCCCCGGGAGGTCACCGACCAGTTCATCGCGGTAGCGGCCGAGTTCCCGTTCCATACGACCGCTGATGCCGGCGTAGATCCGCGCGAACAGAGGGTGATTGACTGTTTCCGTACCCACGGGGAAAGGATGTCACAACGCCTGCTCAATCGAGCCGGCCCGGGCGAACTCCACAGAACTCCAGAGCGCAGCCTGAGAACAGAGCGCAGCCCAAGAACAGTGTTACGCTCGCGACAACCGATGAAGGAGGAGCCATGAGCGTTCTTATCCGGTTTTCACCAACCCATCTGACGACGGAACAGTACGACGAAAGCATTCGTCGTCTGAAGGAGATGGGCGAGTGGTTACCCGATGGCCTTGAGAAACATGTCTGCTTCGGCGACGGAGACAATCTCAACGTGAGTGAGATCTGGGATTCGCCCGAGCAACTACAGGCGTTCGGAGAAAAGCTGATGCCGGTCCTGGCCGACATCGGTATCGAAGCCGGCGAGCCCGAGATAGTCAACG
>JBGUDX010000096.1:0-6037 GCA_041821645.1 Acidobacteriota bacterium | reverse complement strand
CCTGCGATCAGCGAGGTGTCCGGGCAGCGGAGCGGCGATACTTACCTCGTGGCCGAGATCGAGACTGAAGTGGTTGTCGTCGGAGCCGGCCTGGCCGGCCTGAGTGCCGCCCGGGTGCTGGCCACCGCCGGGACCGGCGCGGTGGTTCTGGAGGCCCGGGACCGGGTCGGCGGAAGGACCGTGAACGAGCCGATCGGCGACGGGACCGTAGTCGAGCTGGGCGGCCAGTGGGTAGGGCCGGGCCAGGACCGGATCCTGGAGCTGATCGGGGAACTCGGGCTCGAGACGTTTCCGACCTACGGAACCGGGCGCAGCCTGTTCGAGCGCCGCGGCAGGATCCGGAGCTACAGCGGAACCATCCCCAAGGTGAATCCCATCGCCCTGGCCGAGACCGGACGGGCGATCGCGAAGATCAATCGGATGGCCGGCAGGATCGACCCCGAGGCACCCTGGAAGCAGAAAGATCTCGCCTCCTGGGACCGGACGAGTTTCGACACCTGGGTCCGACGGAACCTTCGGACCGGGACCGCCCGGGACCTGATGCGGCTGGCGATCGAGGCCGTCTGGGCGGCCGAGCCCGAAGACGTCTCCCTGCTTCACGTTCTGTTCTACGTGCGGTCTGCCGGCTCGCTGGAGCTGCTGCTCGATTCGGAGGGAGGCTCGCAGGAGGCCCGGGTGGTGGGCGGCACGCAGCAGATCTCGCTGCGCATGGCCGAGGAACTGGGTGAATCCGTCCGGCTGAACACCGCGGTGCGCCGAATCGCCCACGGTCCGGACGGTGTGGTGGTCACGGCTGAAGATTCCATTTCGGGGGAGGTGATTGAGGTCTCGGCCCGCCGGGCGATCGTCACCCTGCCTCCGGTACTCGCCGGCCGGCTCCGCTACAGCCCCCCGCTCCCGGCTGTGCGCGACGGGCTCACCCAGCGGATGATCCAGGGCTGCGTGGTCAAGACGATGGCGATCTACCCGGAGCCGTTCTGGCGGGAACAGGGCCTCTCCGGACAGGCCGCCAGCGCCGACGGCCCGGTTTCGGTCGTATTCGACAACTCTCCGCCCGACGGTTCTCCCGGGATTCTGCTCGCCTTTCTCGAGGGTGCCGCGGCCCGCAGCGCGAGTGACCTTTCCCGGGACGAGCGGCGTCAGATGGTGGTCGGGTGTCTGACCCGGCTGTTCGGTTCGAAGGCGGCAAACCCGGAGGGATACGTCGACAAGGCCTGGGCGGCCGACGAGTGGGCCCGCGGCTGCTACGGCGGCTTCATGCCGACCGGGGCCTGGTTCTCACACGGCTCCGCACTGCGGGCGCCGATCGGCCCGATCCACTGGGCGGGTGCCGAGACCTCCAGCCGGTGGGCCGGCTACATGGAGGGGGCGATCCGCTCCGGCAGGCGGGCCGCGGCCGAGGTAACCGGCTAGATGAACCTGAATGCGGCCTTTCGGGTCGGCCTTCCGGGTCGGAAAAGGGTTTCCATGGTGAAGAATCCGCCCCGTAACTTTGCCCGATCGCGGATTCACTACCGGGGCCGGTGAATCGGTTGAAGGTCATGGGGATCGTCAACGTGACGCCCGACTCGTTTTCGGACGGCGGCGAGTTCCTCGATCCTGACCGGGCGATCGCCCACGGGCGCAGGCTCGTCGAGGAAGGCGCCGATGTGCTCGACATCGGTGGCGAGTCGACCAGGCCGGGGGCCGGGGCGGTCTCGGCCGCGGAGGAACTGGCCCGGGTGATCCCGGTGGTGGAGGGGCTGGCCGGCGCGGCCCCGCTGTCGATCGACACGACCAAGGCGGCCGTCGCCGAGGAGGCGATCCGGGCCGGAGTCGGGATGGTCAACGACGTGACCGCGCTCAGCGGCGATCCCGGAATGGGCGCGCTGTGCGCCGAAAGTGGGGTCGATGTCGTCCTGATGCACATGCTGGGCACCCCGAGAACCATGCAGGACGACCCCCGGTACGGCGACGTGGCGACCGAGGTCAGGGACTTCCTTCTCGAGCGGGTCGGGCGGGCGACCGCGGCCGGGATCGACCCGGCCAGGGTCTGGATCGATCCCGGGATCGGCTTCGGCAAGACGGTCGAGCACAACCTCGAGCTGCTGAGGGCGACCGCCATGCTCGCCGATACCGGATTGCCGGTCCTGGTCGGGCCGTCGCGCAAGGCCTTCATCGGCAAGCTCGATCGCGACGCTCCCGAAGGAGAGCGGCTCGGGGGCACGGTGGCGGCCTGCCTGGCGGCGATGGACGGCGGGGCCGCGATGGTCAGGGTCCATGACGTGGGCCCGGTCGCCCAGGCGATGCGAGTCGCCGGAGCGATCCGCCCGGCGGACTGAACCGGCGCCCGGCCCCGGTGCGGCATCGGTCCGATCCTGCTCATCGCAGTAGGTTCTGCTCATGTCCGAAGTAACTTCTTCAGAGACTGCCGCGCCCGGTCCGGACGCTGTTCCCGGCCAGAAGGTCGTGGTTCAACTGCGGGGGGTCTCGATCCACACCCATCACGGCGTGGGCGAGGCCGAACGTGAGGTCGGCCAGCGGATGGTCTTCGACCTGGACCTGACCCTGGCCGGATGCGAAGCCGCGGACACCGACGATCTCGAGGGCACGGTTGATTACGCCGAGGTGACCGCGCTTCTGGTCAACGCGGCGACCGAGCGGAGCTACCTGACTCTCGAGCGGCTTGCCAGAGTCATCGCCGATCGCATCATGGCCCGGTTCGAGGTGAGCCGGGTCCGGGTCAGGGCGTGCAAGCCCGAACCTCCGATTCCGGTGGACATGGATGGCGCCGCGGTCGATCTGACGCTCGAACGGGCCGGGGATTGAGCGAACAGCGCACCGTTTACCTCGGGCTCGGTTCGAACATCGGTGACCGCTCCGGCCACCTGTCGGGGGCGATCTCGCGGATGGAGCAGAAGGGCCTCTCGGTCGAGGCGGTTTCCTCGGCCTGGGAGACCGAGCCGGTGGGCGAGATTCTCGATCAACCCGATTTTCTGAACGCCGCGGTGCGGGTCCGGACCGGACTCGACCCGGAGTCGTTGCTCGACCTGCTCAAGGCAATCGAAACCGAACACGGCCGGGCGGCGGTCCGACCACGTCACGCCCCCCGTGAGCTCGACATCGACCTGCTGCTGATGGAGGATCTCGAGTACGAGTCCGAGCGCCTCAGGCTGCCGCACCGCGAGGTCACGTCGAGGCGGTTCGTTCTGGCGCCACTGCTCGAACTCGACCCGGAGTTGTGCCTTCCGGACGGTTTCCGGCTGGCCGACGCGCTGGCCGGGCTGCCGGAAGGTCAGGAAGTGAGGCGGGCCGGTCCCCTGGCGACCTGAGGTCGACGGGCGATCCCAGGCCGGCGCGCGACCTGAGGTCGACGACCCGGCCTCCCGGGCGATCGGGCGAACCGGGTGGAGATATCCGTCGTGGAGATGTAGTTCCCGACCCGGTTCACCGTTCGGGTGAGTCGGCCCTGAGCGGGGCGAGCCACTCATCCGGAAGCCTGGGCGGCATGCTCCCCGGAAAGTCCGGGAGAATCCGCCGGGCGATTTCGGCGACGGGCCTGCCCTCGAGCGCCGGACGCAGGTCTTCCATGGTCAGCGCGAGCCGGATGGTGGGGGCTATCTGAAAGTCGGCGGCATTGGGTGTCTCGCCGCCGATCACGCCCTCTTTCGCGTACCGGTCAAGCTGGTCGAGTTGGGCCGGGAGGGCGGTCAGGGCGGCCTCCACGTGCTGGTCATCGGCCTGGTTGAAGTGCACCGAGGCGGCGACGAGCGGTCCGCTGGTCTTGACCGCCAGGCCGGCGGGCAGGCCGATCTTCGAGCCCTCGAGGTAGCCGGTCATCGCATCCCGGTCGCGCTTCAGCAGCCACCAGCTGATCTGGCGTATCTCCTGCTGAAGGTCTCCCTCGGCGAACTTCTCGGCTTCGAGGACGGCCTCCCGTTGTTCCGGGTCATCCGGCAGCAGGGCCGGCTCCGGGAAAAGGCGGTCCAGTTCACGGGCGATCGGGATCGAGCCCTGGATCTTCGCGCCACCGAGCTTCAGCGCCGGGACGGTCATCTCCCGGAAACCGAGGGCCCGCAGGACCCCCTTGGAGATGATCGGCAGAAGGTCTACCCGCCCGTACTCGATTCCCTTGAAATCGAGCATCAGGGCGGCGGCGTGACCGGGATGTGATCCGGGCAGGGTGTACAGCTTGGGCTGGCTCATGGCATGCGATTCTACGGCTGCCGGTCCCGCCGTCCGGAAACGGGCAGTCCTGCCACACTCTGTGGATGCTTCTGGCCATAGATGTCGGCAACACCCAGACCCACGTGGGAGCCTTTCGGGGCCGCGACCTCCATCGTCACTGGCGCTTTCAGACCAGGGCGGGGGCGACCCGGGACGAGTTGGCCCAGCGGCTTTTCGGGCTGCTCGAGCTGCGGGGACTCGGGTTCGATGATCTCGATGGCCTGGTCGTCTCGTCGGTTGTTCCGCCGCTCGGCAACGAATACCGGGCGCTTGCCGAGGGGTATCTCGAGGTCGACTGCCTGGTTGTCGGGCCCGGGATCAAGACCGGGATGGCGATCGAGATCGACAACCCCAGCGAGGTCGGGGCGGACCGCCTGGTCAACGCGATCGCTGCGTACGAAGAGGTCGGTGACGTCTGCGTCGGCATCGACTTCGGCACCGGGATCAACTTCGACGCGGTCTCGGCGGACGGGGCCTACCTCGGGGGTGCGATCGCGCCCGGGGTCGAGATCTCCCTGACGGCCCTGACCGAGCGGGCCGCCCGGATCTCGAGGATCGATCTCGGCGAACCGAAGTCGGCCATCGGGACCAGCTCATTGGCCGCGATCCAGTCCGGGGTCCTCTACGGATTCGCCGGGCTGGTCGACGGGATCGCCCGCCGGATCAATCGCGAGCTGGGGGGCGAGGCCCGGTTCATCGCCACCGGAGGCCTTGCGCCGACCCTGGTTCCCTACACCGAGACGGTCACGGAGATCGACGACCTCCTGACTCTCAAGGGCCTGCGCATCATCCATGAGCGAAACCGGGCCTGAGATCCGAATGACCGGTTCGCTGTCGGCCCCGGCCGGACAGGCCTCGCTGAACGATCCTTTCGAGATCGGGGGAGTCCGCATCGCCAACCGCGTACTGCTCGCCCCGCTCGCCGGGATCGGCAACTGGTTCGTGCGCCTTCAGGCGAAGCGCTACGGCGCCGGCATGGCCGTCTCGGAGATGGTCTCCAGTTTCGGGCTCCATTACGGCAACGAGCGGACCCTGAACGAGTTGATGCGCATTCACCCCGACGAGCACCCGGTCTCGATCCAGCTGTTCGGCCAGGACCCGGACGTGATGCGGTCGGCGGCCGGAATAGCTGCCCGTTCGGGGGCCGACCTGATCGATATCAACATGGGCTGTCCGGTGCCCAAGGTGCGCAAGACCGGCGCCGGGGCGGAGCTTCTGCGTGATCCGGACCTCGCACTCGACCTGGCCCGCGCGGCCGGCGAAGGCGGTGGTCTGCCGGTCACCGTGAAACTGCGGTCCGGCCTGATGCCCGAAGACCGTTCGGGTTACGACCTGGCGATCAGGTTGGTCGAGGAGGCCGGGGTCGCGGCGATCGGATTCCATCCGCGGGTCGCCAAGCAGGGGCACAAGGGTCGGCCGGACTACGCCATGGCCCGCGAACTCAGCCGAACGATCGCGGTGCCGATGGTCATCTCGGGCGGGCTGAGCAGCGCCGAGGCGGCCCGACGGGCCTATGAGGAATCCGGCGCCGACGCGGTGATGATCGCGCGGGGCTCGCTGGGCTACCCCTGGGTCTTTTCCGAGTTGACCGGGAGCCGGATCGATCCTCCCGACCAGGCTGAGCTGATGGAGGAACTCGCCTGGGTGATCGACCGCGCCGAGGAGCACATGGGGACCGAACGGGCCGGCCGCTACCTGCGCAAGTTCTATCCCTGGTACCTCGACCGGGTCGACCTGCCGAAGCTGGTCAAGAACGAGCTCTGCCAGACCGCAGGACTCGATCGGGCCCGGGAGATCGTCGCCGGGATCCGTGACGGGGCGGCGATGGCGG
>JBGUDX010000095.1:0-6041 GCA_041821645.1 Acidobacteriota bacterium | reverse complement strand
CCTGCTTGCGCGTGGCGTCGGCCGCCGCATAGTCCTGGGCGTAGTACTGATACGTCGCCAGCGTCACCAGCTGGCCGGTCGGCTCGGGGCCCTCACCGTTGGCCGCCGCCTTTTCGGCAGACTTGACCACGAATGCCTGCGCCTCGGCCGCGTCGTTGATGTTCGCTTCGAACTGGGCGACGGTCGAGCCCTGGGAAAGCTGGAACAGCATGCCGGCCACCAGCTGGGATACCCCCTGGTCGGGCTTGTTGCCGGTCTTCTTCAGGTATTTCTGCCATTCCTGGGCGGCGAGGTCGTACTGTTCGCCCGCCTTGTCCCCGACGGTCTGCTGCCCGGTGTCCTCGTCGACCTCCACCAGTCCGTTGCCTGCGGCGACCCGGGCCCGGACCAGTTCGGCCTGGGCGTTTACATTGTTGGGCTGCTCGGCGACGGTCTGCTCGAGACGCTCGGCCCTTTCCACGCTGAGGTCGGCCGCGTCCTGGGAGACCACGTTGCCGCCGCCGCCGAAGCCGACCCCGCCGGGCAGACCGATCACGATCAGGCTCGCCGCCATGACCACGGCCAGCAGGACGTAGATCACCTGGATCACCCGCTTGCGCTTGCCGCGCAGGTCAAACAGCATCTGGTGTTCTGGTTCTTTGCTCACTGCTCAGTCTTCTTCGTACTCGGAATCGTCGGTCTCCAGACCGGCCGGTCGGGCAATGCCCCGAGCGAGCAAGATACTCAACTCGTACAGCAGAAGGAGTGGCACCATCTCGATCAGCATCGAAATCGGGTCGACGCCGGGCAGCGCAGCGGCGACCACCGCGATCACCAGATAGGCGTACCGGCGGTTGGATCGCAGCTGGTCGATGGTGAGGATCCGCAGCTTGACCAGCGTCAGGACTATCACCGGCAGCTGGAACACGATCCCGCCGGCAAGCAGCGTCGTGGCAAAGAACGTGTAGTAGTCGCGGGCCCTCAGCTGGGTCTCGAACTGCGCACTGTTGAAGCTCAGGAGGAAGTCACTCGCCGGCGGCATGACCACGAAGTAGGCGAACACGACCCCGGCGATGAACAGAGCCGGAATCGTGATCAGCATCGGCAGGATCGACCTGCGCTCGCGCGGGGAAAAGGCCGGCAGAATATAGGCGAACAGCTGGTAGCTGACGAACGGGGCGGTGATCACTATCGCCGCGTAGGCGCAGACCGTGATCGTGGTCATGAAGGCTTCCGTAGGAGCGAGCACGGTCAGCGTCTGGTACTCGTCCGGAAGAGGGGCGGCGGCGATGTCGAGGATGAGGTCGCTCTGCCAGAAGCAGACCGCGAAAACCGCCACCAGGGCGATGATCGAGTAGATGAGGCGCGAGCGGAGCTCGTCGAGATGCCCGACGAGGCTCAGCTGTTCATCGTGCCGAACAGGCTTCAGCTTGGCCAAGCGGAGAGCCTCAGTCGTGCCGTTCGGGTACTACCTCGCCGTCAACCGGTTCCGGCTTTGACTCCGGGCCGCTGTCCTGGTCGCCGGAAATCTCGGCCACTTCGCGCTCGGCCGGCGCCGAACTGGTCAGTTCCACCGGGTCCGAGTCGTCATCGTCGTCATCGTCGTCATCCGGGTGTTCGCCGATCTTGCTGACACCCTCGCGGAACTCATTGAGCCCCTTGCCCAGGGAGCGGCCGAGTTCGGGCAGCCGTTTCGGCCCGAAAACTATCAGGGCGATCACCAGCACGATCGCGATTTCCAGTGGGCCGATGTTGGGAATCACAGGGCAATCGTAGCGGTCGGAGCGCCGCCACCCCGGTGTTCAGCCGATCCCGGCCGCTCGATCCCGGCGCTACTTCTCGAAGTTCAGGTAGTAGCGAGAGGCAGTCGGCTCGGCCTGGCCCTGGTACTTGGATCGGTTCTCCCGGCTGCCATAAGGGCTCTCGACCGGGTGGTCCATCGCCATGAAAGAGATCTGGCCGATCGGCATACCGTGATAGATCGTGATCGGCAGGTTGGCGACGTTCGAGAGCTCGAGGGTCAGATTGCCGGAGAAGCCGGCATCGACGAAACCAGCGGTCGAATGGATCAGCAGGCCGAGCCGACCGAGCGAGCTCTTGCCCTCCAACCTCGCGACCAGGTTGTCGGGCAGCGTTACCCGTTCGAGGGTCTGACCGAGGACGAACTCGCCGGGATGGAGGATGAACGGCTCGTCCTCGGTGGTGCGGACCAGCTCGGTCAGGTCCTCCATCGGCTGACGCACGTCGATGAACGGATAGCGAGAGTTGTTGAAGACCCGGTAACGGGAATCAACCCGGAGATCGACGCTCGACGGCTGGACCTGTTTCTCGTCAAACGGGTCGATGTCGATCCGGCCGGCTTCGATCTCTTCCCGGATGGTCCGGTCGCTGAGCACCATTGGCGCGGAGTATTCCAGAACCGGGACGCTGCCGGACCGTCGCCGGATCAGCTGTAGCGCAGCACGACTCCGTCGGCTATCAGCTCCAGCAGGCGCCGCTGCTCCGGGTCGAGCCCGGCCGAGACCAGACCGGCCTTGGCCTCGCTGATCAGGCCGGTCGCCCGGGCCCGGACCTGATCAAGCGCGCCGGTGGCCTCGATCCGGTCGCACACCTCCGCGGCCGAACTCTCGTCCAGCCGGCGCAGGTCGATCAGGGCCAGCCCGGGGTCGTTCCCGGCCGCGACGATCAACGGCAGAGTGACGGTGCCGTCCAGCAGGTCGGTGCCACGGGCCTTGCCGGTCCGCTCGGGCGGTCCGGAGATGTCGAGCACGTCGTCGAGCATCTGGAAGGCCAGGCCGATCCGGTGGCCGAACAGGCCGATTGCCTCGGGCTCGCCGGGATGGGTCGAGCACCAGCCGAGCAGGCAAGCTGCCTCGAACAGGCGGCCGGTCTTGAGCCCACACCGCTCGAGATAGACCGCCTCGGTCAACCCCAGATCGAACGCCCCCCGGCGCTGGAGAAGCTCGCCGCGGGCCAGGTCCACCGCGGTCGCGCTGAGTTCGCTGACCGCCCCGGAATCGCCACCATCGACCAGGACCCTGAACGCGGTCGAAAAGAGCTGATCGCCCAGAGAGGTGGCCAGGCCCCGGCCGGAACTGGCGTACACGGTCGGTTGCCCCCGCCGCAGCGGGGCCCGGTCAAGCACGTCGTCGTGCACGAGGCTCGCCATGTGCACCAGCTCCACCGCGATCCCGGAGCGCACCGCCGCAGGGCCGGCCTCCGGTCCGGCGCAGAGCAGTACCAGCATCGGCCTCATCCGCTTGCCGCCGGCGGTCAGGGTCGCGGCCGCGGCTTCGGCGAGCACGCCGCCCTGATCGACCGCCTCGGCCAGCCCGAGCTCGACGTCCGAGAGCCGTTGCGGCAGCCAGCCGCCGGCGGTGTCGACTACCGCGGTTACCGGCTCGGGGGCGGACTTGCCGGTACTCACTTGACCGCGGAGTGGAGGGCGATGATTCCCCCGGCCATCAGGGTCCAGCGAACGTGCCGGAAACCGGTCTGGTCGAGCTTTTCGGCCAGGGTCCGGGCGTCGGGAAAGCTCCGCACTGACTCCGGCAGGTAGGTGTACGCCGACGAGTCCCCGGCCAGCCTTCCGATCAGCGGAACCGCCTGGTCGAACCAGAGCCGGAAGAACCCGGCGAGTGGCTGGCGGCTCGGCTGCGTGATCTCGAGGATCGCCAGGCGGCCACCGTCCACCAGGACCCGGTGCATCTCGGAGAGACCGCGATCGAGGTCGGCCAGGTTTCTCGCGCCGAAGCCGACCGTCACCGCGTCGAAGCTCGCATCGGCGAACGGGAGCTCGAGGGCGTCGGCCCACTCGAAGCGGGCCTGGCCTACCTCTCGTGCGTCCGCCTTGCCGGTGGCGAGCTCCAGCATCGGTTCGGAGAAGTCGGCCCCGATCACCTCGCCTTCGGGGCCAACCCGCTCGGCCAGGGCCAGCGCCAGGTCGCCGGTCCCGCAGCAGAGGTCGAGTGCCTTCTGGCCGGTCTCCAGACGGGCCCGGTCGGCCGCCCGCTCCCGCCAACTCTGATCCAGTCCGGCGGTCATGACCCGGTTCATCCGGTCGTAGACACCGCTGATCCGGTCAAACATCGAATTGACCTGACCGGCGAACTGCCGGTCGCCCCGTTGGGGAGGCGCCCCGGTCACAGGAGCCCCCTAATCCAGCGAAGAGAGGTAGTCGGCGACCTGGTTGAGGTCTTTCTCGCCGAGGTCACGGAATGAAGGCATGATCCCGGGGCCGATTTCGACCGAGCGCTTGATCGCGGCCGGCGGGATGTCCGACCCGATGTGCGTCAGGTCCGGGCCGAGGCCTCCGTGGGCACCGTTTTCACCGATCGAGTGACAGGCCAGACAGCCGGTTTCGGCGACGATCTGCTTGCCCCGCTCGAACTGGGGCTGGGTCTCCTTCTCGATCTCGGTGGGCGAGCCGGCAGTAGCACCGAGGAAGGTCAGGTATGCCATGGCGATGATCACCATGATGCCGCTGATCGTGGCGATCGGCCGGCGCCAGGGGATCCGCTCGGGCCCGCGATCGTAGAACGGCAGCAGCAGAAGCAGGACCATCGCGATCGTGGGGATTCCGATGGTCGCCAGCGGAGTCAGGGCCGGCGGCTTGATCACCCGCAGCAGCTCGAACAGGTAGAAGAAATACCACTCGGGCCGGGGCACGTAGGTGGTCGTAGTCGGGTCGGCCTTGGGACCCTGCTCGGCGCCCATGACGATCGACATCACGATCATCACCAGGACGGCGACAAGCATCATCACCGAGTCCTTCATGATCGCGTAGGGGAAGAACGGCTTGCCCTTCTTCTTCAGGATCTCGTACTCGCGCAGGTACTCCTCTTTTTCGCGCCCGTTCATTCCTGAGCCTCCCCTTCGTCGGGAGATGACTGGTCGGCGTCGGCGTCGGCCGGCTCCGGTTCAACCTGCGGGCTTTCGGCGGACCCGGACTCGGCCGGCGAACCGGACGGTACCTCGTCGTCATCGGGCGACGGTACGCCGGCCGAAACGCTTTCCTCCCCGAGCGCGCCCTTCGGCCGCGGCGCCTTGATCCAGGGCGGAGCGGTCGTGCCCAGCTTGACCACGAGGAAGAGGTGCGCACCGATGAGCGCGCCGATCAACCCCGGGATCAGCATCATGTGAAGCGCATAGAAACGCGAGAGTGTGGTCGCGCCCACCTCCGGCCCGGCCCGGAGGAAATCGGCCAGGTAGGGGCCGACCACGGGGCCCGAAGCGGTGATGTTGTTGGCGACCACGGTCGCCCAGAGCGAACGCTGGTCGAACGGCAGCAGGTAGCCGGTCAGTCCCATCACCGTGGTCAGGACCAGCAGCACGACCCCGATCACCCAGTTGAGCTCGCGCGGGTACTTGTAGGCGCCGAAGAAGAAGGTGCGGCCCATGTGCAGGAAAATCAGGATGATCATCAGGCTGGAGCCCCACTTGTGCATGCCGCGCACGAACTCGCCCATCCAGACGTCGTTGGTCAGATGGGTGACCGAGGCATAGGCCTGGGTCGTGGACGGGGTGTAATACATCGCAAGGAACACTCCGGTGACCGCCTGCATGGCGAAGATGAACATGGTCGCCGAGCCAAGCGTGTAGAACCAGTTGGTTCCCTTGGGAACGTGGCGCGTCATGAGCGCGGTGTAGATCCCGGTCGAGTTGGTCCGGGAGTCCACCCAGCCGGCGACGTCCTTGCCTCCTTCAGCGCTGTGGTGCTTGCCCGCCGCGATCTTTTTGGCCCGCTTCTCGCTGCGGGTCAGTTCGGGTTCCGCGGCGACGGCATCGGCTTCGCCGGCGGCTGCCGGTTCGGCCTGCTTTGACTTGCGTTTCGGAAGAGACAGCTTCACTGGTTACTCACGTGTCAATTCGACGGTGGTGGGAAGGTCGTGGGACGCGGCGGGTACAGGTACTCCCATATGCCACCGGTGAATTCACCGGGATCGCGGGCCCGGACCGCCTTGAGCTGGTTGGTGACGCTGTAGCGGGGCCCGACTTCCACATGGTTGTTGCGGGTCCGCGTCTGGAAGCGGTCGAGCGGACGGACCGGAGGGCCACCGATC
>JBGUDX010000094.1:0-6045 GCA_041821645.1 Acidobacteriota bacterium | reverse complement strand
GGCGAGCCCACGCGCTTGCGCGGACAGGTCGAGTTGAAGAACGTGACCTTCGGGTACAGCCGGGTTGCCGCGCCGCTGATCGAGAATTTCTCTCTCGTCATCCATCCCGGCGATCGCGTCGGCTGCCGCGGCGATCGCCGAACGGCCCGACTCCGGCTTCAGACCGGCGTGAGCCTCGACCCCGGTGAAGTCACCGCGGATCGCCATGTGGGTCGGCGCGGCGGTGATCACCTCTCCGATCTCGGTCGCGTGATCGAGCACGTAGCCCACGTCGGACCTGAGTAGCGATGCGTCGAACCGGGCGGCTCCCCTCAGGCCCTGTTCTTCCGCGACGGTGAACAGCAGCTCGATTCCGGTCGCGGCCGGGCTGTCCGCATGGCGGGCCGCCAACTCGATCAGAACCGCGACCGCGGCCTTGTTGTCGGCTCCGAGGATCGTGTCGCCGCGGCTGCGGTAGATCCCGTCCTCGAGCACGACCTCGATCGGCCCGTCGTGAGGCACGGTGTCGAGATGGGCGCAGAAGGCCACCCACCCGGACCCGGTCCCCGGGACCCTGGCCAGCAGGTTTCCGGCGCCGGCGCCGGCCGGTACGGCGGCGTCGTCCTCATGAACCTCGAGCCCGAAGCTCTCCAGCTCCCGACGGACCTCGGCTGCGACCTCGGCCTCCTCCCCGGTCGGGCTGGAAATCTCGCAGAGCCGGGCGAATCTGCCCATGAGCTGCCTCAGGCGGTCTCTGGGCCGGAACCGTGCCGCATCAGGACTCGACCCGGTCTCTTGCCGGGTCTGCGCTGCCTTCCAATGACTCGTTTCGACTGCCCCGCATCTCGGCCGCCCGCTCGCTTGCGGCCTTCATGAACTCCCGGAACAGCGGTTCGGGGCGGTTCGGCCGCGAATTGAACTCGGGGTGGTACTGCGAAGCGACGTAGAACGGATGGTCGGGCAACTCGACGATCTCGACCAGGCGCTCGTCGGGCGAGGTCCCGCTGCAGACCAGCCCCTCATCCTCGAGCCTGGTCCGGAGCAGGTTGTTCACTTCATAGCGATGGCGGTGGCGTTTGTAGATCACGGCCTCGTCGTAGATCCCGAGCCCCCTGGTCTCACGATGCAGCTTGACCGGGTCGGCGCCGAGCCGCATCGTGCCGCCCATGTCGGAGACCTCCTTCTGCTCGGGCAGGAGGTCGATCACCGGAAACGGTGTCTCGGGGTCGAACTCGGCCGAGTTGGCGCCGTCCATGCCGGCGATCGAACGGGCGAACTCGATCACCGCGATCTGCATGCCGAGGCAGATGCCGAGGTACGGGATGTCGTTTTCCCGGGCGTAGCGCGCGGCCTCGACCTTGCCCTCGATCCCGCGTTCACCGAAGCCGCCGGGGATCAGCACCCCGTCGACCCCGTCCAGCCGGGTCAGGTCGAATTCCTCGGAGTCGACCAGGTCGATCTCGACCTTCACCCCGTTGTGTATGCCGCCGTGCTCGAGCGCTTCGATCACGGACTTGTATGAGTCGGCCAGCTGCACGTACTTGCCGACCAGCGCGATCCGGACCTCGCCTTCGGCCCGGTCGGCCATGCGAAGCATCTCCTCCCACTCGACCAGGTCGGGCGGCGGGCCTTCCATGTGGAAGTGCTCGAGGATGAAGTCGTCGAGGCCCTCGGCCCGGTACATCAGCGGGATGCGGTAGACGTTCTCGACGTCCTGACCCGAGATCACCGACTCGGTCGGCAGGCTGGCGAACTGGGCGATCTTCTTGCGGATGGCGTGCTCGAGGCCGGAGACCGAGCGGCAGATCAGGGCGTCGGGCTGTATGCCGATCCTCCTCAGTTCATTGACCGAGTGCTGGGTCGGTTTCGTCTTCATCTCACCGGCGTGCACGATGTAGGGAACCAGGGTGAGGTGGATGAACATCGCCCGGCGCGAACCGAGGTCGGTGTACAGCTGGCGGATCGCCTCGAGGAAAGGCAGCGACTCGATGTCGCCGACCGTGCCGCCGATCTCGGTGATCACGAAGTCGACCTGCTTGGTCTCGGCGACGATCAGGATCCGGTTCTTGATCTCGTCGGTTATGTGGGGGATCACCTGGACCGTGGCGCCGAGATAGTCACCGCGGCGCTCCCGGTTGATCACCGCGTTGTAGACCGAGCCGGCGGTGACGTTCGAGGCGCGTGAGGTGTTCTCGTCGGTGAACCGCTCGTAGTGACCGAGATCGAGGTCGGTCTCGGCCCCGTCCTCGGTGACGAATACCTCGCCGTGCTGGAACGGGCTCATGGTCCCGGGGTCGACGTTCATGTACGGGTCGAACTTCTGGATCTGGACCCTGAAGCCGCGCGAAACCAGCAGCCGGCCGATCGAGGCCGAGGCGATCCCTTTACCGAGTGCCGAAAGCACCCCGCCGGTGACGAAGATGAAGCGGGTATCTCCTTGGCTGCGATCGCTCACTTGACTCTCCCCAGGGAGTCTATAAACCGAAGGGGCGGAAATTCATCGATCGTTTTCGAGATCGAGCGAAACTCCCCGAACACGGTTATCGCCGCGACGATCAGAAGCGCGATCAGGCGGCCGGTCCCGTCCAGTTCGGTGAGCATCCAGATCCCGGCGATCGCTCCGGCGAGGTTCGAGCCGGTGTCGCCCAGCATCGCCCGGTTGGCCAGGGTGAAGACGACGCCGACCACGAACGGGCCGGCGAAGATCCCCATCAGCTCGATCGGCGTGAGCGTCCACCCGATCAGGCAGAAGCCGGCCATCAACAGGAACAGTGCCTTCTCCACCCGCCCGCCGCGAAGATCGAACAGGTTGAACAGGTTCGTCGCGAGGATCAGGAGGGCCACGTCCTGGATGTAGCCGGCCCACTCGTTACCGGTGCCGGTGACCACGTAGGCCGCGAGGGCCAACGCGCCGAGTGCCTTTACCGCCCCGGTCGAAAGCTCTCCGCGGGAAATCGCCGAGGCGTGGCCGCGCCACCCCCGGGGCGTGTCCGCAGTCGAACCGAGGCCGAGCGAGTCATCGAGAAGCCCGAGAAAGGCGATTCCGATCAGGTAGACCATCCAGCGCCGGAGGTCGGGGTCGAGCAGGTCCAGCCCGGCTCGGTCATTCAGGATCGCCAGCGGTGCGAGGCTGACCAGCGAGGCGGTGACCAGGACCGCCCCGAGCGGGAAGGCGGTGCTGTCACCGAGATAGTTGACCCGGACCAGCCCGGCCCGGACCAGTCCCCTGATCCCCGCCGGCACGATCAGTGCCGCCACCAGGATCGCGACCGGAAAACCGACCCAGGTGACCGCTCAGCCCTGCTCTCCGTTTGACGACTGTCCCCCGACCCTCGGGTTGACCGGCCTGAGCAGTTCCGGCAGGGGCCGGTCGGCTCCGCCCTTCACGCCGAAGCTCCCCTCCGCCCCGCCGAGCGCGAATACCAGGCTGACCTTGCCGGCCGGCTGCTCGATGTTGTCCACGCTGCTGACCTGATTCTCGGAGAAGAACTTGACCGTGGACGGATCGGTGGAGAACTGCTCGACCCCGACCAGCTCCGCGCGGGTCGAGCCCGCTCCCTCGACGATGGCTTCGTTCAGACTCTTGCTCTGTTCAGCCTCGTCCGGGTCGAGCTCGCCGGGATCGGCGCGGAAAAAGACCAGCCCGTCAAGGGTCCCGAACTGGCCGCTCGACTGCGACATCAGGTCGCTCTGGGTCGCGTTCAGCAGACGCCCACCGTTGACCAGTTGCCGGCCGATCACGAAACCGTACTTCTCACGCAGCTCATCGCGGCTGCCTGCGGCCGGCTTCTTCTTCCCGCCCAGCAGCCGGCCGAGCCGCTTCACGGTCGGCGGCTGGCGGACCGCCCCGACCGCGACCAGCCTGGCCCCGGTCGGCTGAAGCGCCGTCTCGACCGATTTGGTGATCCCGGAGGGCAACTCGCCGAAGCTGACCAGCCCGATTCGCTCTCCCTGCAGTCTCGAAGAGGTCAGCAACGGATAGGCGCGGTTGCCGAAGTCGTCTGACCAGTCCAGCTCCCGGTTGAGATCGTCGATCTCGGCCCGGGCGTCGTCGAGGTCATTGGTCAGGCTCTGCTCGAGGTCCTTCCTGGTCTCGCTCAGCACGTCGCCCCCGAACACGGAACCGATCAGGATGCCGATCGCCAGGGCGAGAAAGACCGCGGCCAGCGAGGCGGCGTGGTAGCGGGCGCTGTATCCCATGGCGCAAGCCTACGGTGTCAGAACCCGAGCCAGATCTTGAGCTTCAGCCAGATCAGGTCGAACAGGTCGGCCAGGGCAGGCGAGCTCAGCACGACGATCACCACCAGGGCGAGGAAAGCCCCGAGAAACAGCAGCAGCGGGCCGGTTGACAGGCCCGGGCTGTAGAGACGGCTCACCCCTTTGGCGTCCACCAGGACCTCGCCGATCCTGAGCCGGGTGAGGAAGGTTGACGACATGCCGGCCCGGTCCTTGTCGAGGAACTCGATCAGGTTGAAGTGGGCCCCGACCGTGACGATCAGCGATGCGCCTTTCTCGAAAGCCATCAGCATCGCCACGTCCTGGCTGGTGCCGACCGACGGCAGCACCGTGTGCTCGAGCCCGAGATCGACCAGGCGCCCGCGGCCCGGGGCGCGGCCGTCGGCGTAGGCGTGCACGATCAGCTCGGCCCCGGATTTCAGGGTCACGTCGGTGGCCGAGTCCATGTCGCCGAGGATCATGTCGGGCCGGTAGCCGGCTTCACGTATCGCATCGGCCCCGCCGTCAACGCCGATCAGGATCGGCCGGACGTCGCCGATGTAGGCCCGCAGGGCGCGGAGGTCCCGCTTGTAGTCGGGGCCGCGAACGACGATCAGTACGTGGCGCTCCCGGAAATTGGTCCTGGTTTCGGGCAGCGCGATGTTGCCGCTCAGCAGCTCGCTCTCGGATCGCACGTGGGTGACCGTGTTTTCGGCGAACTCGGCCAGGGCGAGGTGGATCTCTTCCTGCTGGCCCTCCAGCCGGCGGTCGAGATCGGGCTTGAGCTGCTCGAGCCCCGTCGCAACCGTTTTTCCGTCGCGCCTCAGCTCCGGTCCGACCAGTTCGACCTGCTGCCCGTCTTCCAGTAGCCCGAACAGATCGACGCCGGGAAAATCGATCAGCCGGACCCCCGCTTCAACCAGGATCAGAGGCCCGCGATTGGGGTAACGGTCATCCGAGGAGGGCTCGTCGTTGAGCACGGCGCCGACTCCACTGGCAGCCAGGTCCTCTGCAGCGATGCGGTCGATGTTGCGATGGCCGATCACCGCGATGTCACCGGGACCGAGACTCTTGACCAGGTCTTTCGTCTTGCGGCCGGAGCGGATCCGGCCCCCGGTGGTAGCCGGCTCTGCGATGTCGCCCGGACGGTCCGGGGAGGTGCCGTTGCTGTCCCGCCTGGAACGGAGCCGTTTGGGCAGGGTGCTCATCCCCCGAGGGTAATGCCTAGCGCCGGGAGCCCACCAGTTCGCGGGCATGTCTGGTCGCGGCCTCGCTCTCGCCGCCGGCGCCCAGCATCCGCCGGATCTCGGCGACCAGATCCTCTCCCGACAGGGCGGTCACGGTCGCGGTGGCCGGCTCGCCGGTCGCGTCCTTGGTCACGGCGAAGTGACGATCGGCGCACGAAGCGACCTGAGCCAGATGGGTAATCGCGATCACCTGCCTGGTCCGGGCGACATCGGCCAGTCGATCGCCGACCGCGACAGCCGTGTTGCCACCGATCCCGGCGTCGATCTCGTCGAAGACCAGGGCCCGCCCCCGGTCTCCGGTATCGCGTCCGGCAAGCGCCAGCATCACCCGCGAGAGCTCGCCACCGGAAGCGGTATCCCGGAGCGGCATCGCTTTCATGCCCGGGTTCGGGGCCAGCATGAATTCGGCCGACTCGGCGCCGCCCGGGCCGGGCCCCTCGGCATGGTCGTTCAGTTCGATCGTCAGTTCGGCTCCCGGCATCGCCAGTGCCTCGAGATCGCCGGTGACCTCCGAAGCGAGCCGTTCGGCGGCTTCGCGACGGCCCGTGGTCAGAGCAGCGGCCGCCCCGGATCGCTCCACCTCGGCCGTTTCGATCGTCTGGCG
>JBGUDX010000093.1:0-6057 GCA_041821645.1 Acidobacteriota bacterium | reverse complement strand
CGTCGGATCGAGCCAGCTGGACCGCTACATGGAAACCGTGGCCACGCTCGGCCGACCCGGGGGCCTCGCCCTGCACCACGGAATCTGCCGGATGCACTCGGAGGAGGACTCACCGAACACGTTCATCACCAGGTACGTCTTCCCCGACGGTGAGCTCCACCGGGTGTCGAAGGTCACCGCCGCGCTCGAGCGTTCCGGCCAGGAGTTGCGCGACGACGAGTCCCTGCGTGAGCATTACGCGTACACCCTGCGCCGCTGGGTCGCCAATCTGGCGGCCGAAAAAGAGAGGGCGATCGCCGAGGCCGGGGTCGAGCGTGAGCGGATCTGGCGGCTCTACATGACCGCCAGTGCACTGGCTTTCGAGCGGGGGGACGTCGCCGTCCACCAGTTGCTGGCGGTGATCCCCGAAGCGAACCCGATCGGCCTGTCCCGGCCGCCCTCGCCTCTGCCCCTGACCCGGCCTTCGTACGTCATCGACGGGGACTGATCAGGCCGGTCTCTTCTCGAGCCAGGGCGGCTGGTCGGCCAGCAGGACGGACGCCTCGTCCGCAGGGACCGGACCGGTGAAGTACCGGCCCTGAGCGGCGTGGCACCCGAGCTCTCTGACCTTGTCCAGATCGGATTCTTCGGTGACCGCCTCGGCGATCACCACCAGCGAGAGCGCCCTGCCGATGTGGACCATGGCGTTGGCGATGGCCGATCCCTTGGGATCGCCGCGTACGAGGCGCCGGACGAACGCCCGGTCGATCTTGATCCCGTAGAGCGGGAATTCACTCAGGTAGGCGAGCGACGAGAACCCGGTGCCGAAATCATCGAGCGCGAGTCTCACGCCGAGCCGGTCGAGCTGGTTCAGGACCCTGCTGATCTCTGAGTTGGTGGTGCTGTCGACCAGCACGGTTTCGGTGATCTCCAGGGCGATGTGCTCCGGCCGGAGCCCGTGCTCTTCGAGCAGTTCGGAGACCAGCCCCGGCAGGCGCGGGTTCGCAATCTGGCGGGCCGAGGCATTGGCCGATACCGTGATCACGGAATCGTCCGGCCGGTCCCGGTTCCAGATACCGGCCTGGCGGGCGGCCTCGCCCAGCACCCAGGAGTCGATCTGGGTGATCAGGTCGGTCGATTCGGCGATCGGCACGAACTCGGCCGGCCTGAGCAGGCCCTTTTCCGGATGGTTCCAGCGGACCAGGGCCTCGAAGGCGCTGATGCGCCCCGTGCGGAGAGAAACCACCGGCTGGTAGACCACCGTCAGCTGGTCGTTTTCGATCGCCACGTGCAGCTCGCGCTCGACCTCGAGCCTGCGGATGGCCCGGTCCCTGATCGGCCGGCCGTAGACCTGGATCTGCTCCCGCCCGAGTTCCTTGGCCCGGTACATCGCTGCGTCGGCTTCCCTGATCAGGTCTTCCGCCTCCTTGATCCCACCCGAGCCGGGCGAGTAGAGCGCAACCCCGACGCTGGCCGTTATGTAGCGCTCGGAGCCCTCGACAACGATCGGTTTCGATATCTCTTCGAGCAGGCGGTTGGCCGCGTCGGTCGCGTCCTGCCGGTCTTTCACCTTGGCCAGGACGACACTGAACTCGTCGCCGCCGAACCTGGCCACGGTGTCTCCCTGCCGTACACCGGCGGTGAGGACCGCGGCAAGCTTCTTCAGCAGTTCGTCACCGGCATGGTGGCCGATGCCGTCGTTGATCACCTTGAAATGGTCCACGTCAAGGAAGAGCAGCCCGGTGATCCCCCCGCTTGCCCTCGCCCGGTTCATGGCCTGGTTGAGATGCTTGGTGAACAGTTCCCGGTTGGGCAGGCCGGTCAGTTGGTCGTGCTCCAGTCGGTGGCGCAGCAGGTCGTCGGCGCGGTGTCGTTCGATCGCGTTGCCGAGCACGCTCGACAACGCTCGCAGGAAGTTGGCGTCCTGCCCGGTGAACCTTCCCGGCCGGTCCGAGCTGACGGCCAGCAGCCCGAACTGTTCGCGCGTGCCGCTTATCGAGATCAGGATCGAGCTCCGAACGTCATCCGGCAGGAGCTCCAGGAAAGGCTCGAGTCGGTCGTCTTCGAACCAGTCGGGAATCGTCAGCACCTTTCCGGCGGCCAGATGGTCCCCCGGAAAGCGGTCGGAAACGTACGGGAACTCGTCCACGCCTCCTCGACCGCCGGACCGGTAGCGGAGGTTGATCTTCTCGAACGATTTCTGTTCGAACACCGAGGCTTCGACCACTCCGTCCAGATCGGCTATCGAGTCGGCGGCCAGCCGGATCAGAGCGCTTGGCGTCTCGCCTCTGACCGCCAGTTCGCCGATCGTGGCGATCAGAAGCTGCTGTTCAGTCTGGATCCGGGCCTCTCCCTCGGCCGACTTGCGTCTGGTTATGTCCTGGAGGAAGCCGTACCAGTAGGTCGGTCCGTCACCGCTCCTGATCAGCCGCGCCTCGTCGTGAATCCAGACGTAGTGGCCGTCCTTGGTCCGAAGCCGGTATTCAGCCGGCCAGTGGATGTCGAGCCCGATCAGGCGCTCGTCTTCGAAGACGTGTGGATATTCCCGGTCGTCTGGGTGGATCGATTCGTACCAGAGGTCTTTCTCGATGGTCCACTCTTCCGGGGTGTATCCGAGAATCGATTCGATCTGTGGACTGACGTAGATCCACGCTCCCTGATCGCCGATCTCGGCGATATAGACGGCGGCCGGAACGGACTCGACCATCATCTGTGACTGCTCGGGCTGCAGCGCGAGGGCGTGTCCGTTGTTCGGTCCGGGGCCGGGACCGCCGGCCTGGTTGATCCTCGCGTCGGTCACCGTAGCGACCAGGGCAAGGTCTTCCGAGCGGATGTTCATCGCGGGAGCCCAGCCGGAGATGATCCCCACCGAGGTCGCCGTGGGGAGTGGGGTTCTGGTCGTGACCAGGCCACGGGCTGAACTGGTGTTGGGCCCCTGAGGCCAGCCATTCCAGCCGTCGCAGAGCTCGGTCACGAACTCGGGCCGCAGGTTCGGCGGGTAGATGCCGATCGGATCCATCCCGTCGACTACGACCGCGGCCGCGGCGCCCAGGGTTTCGACGGTCAATCTGGCCGTCGCTCCGGCGATCTCGGGCACCGACTTGCTTGCCGGGATCTCACCGAGTAGTTCGATCAGAGACGACGCCGGTCCGGCATCGTCATGGCTTTCGAGTTTCATATTCATCTTCAGCCAGAGCCTTCATCGCGATTATCACACGAAGCCCGGGCCCGGACCTCAAATTGCCGCCGGCGGCCGCGGGCGGTCCCGCCGTCCCCGGTCAGCGATCGCGCAGGCCCGCCCGCCCGGTTACAAGTTGAAGCGGAAGTCGACCACGTCGCCGTCGGCCATCAGGTAGTCCTTGCCCTCCATCCTCACCTTCCCGGCCGCCTTTGCCGCAGAGGTCGAGCCGGCTGCGACGAGATCGTCGAAAGAGACGATCTCGGCCTTGATGAAACCGCGTTCGAAGTCGGTGTGGATCACTCCTGCGGCTTCCGGGGCGGTTGCGCCACGCCGGATCGTCCAGGCCCGGGCCTCTTTGGGTCCGGCGGTCAGGTAGGTCTGGAGGCCGAGCGTTTCAAAGCCGACCCTCGCCAGGACTTCGAGGCCGGGTTCGGCGATACCGATGTCGGCCAGCATCTCGCGGGCCTCTTCATCGTCGTCAAGTTCGACCAGTTCGGCCTCGAACTTGGCGTCCAGGAAGATCGCCTCGGCCGGTGCGACCAGGTCGCTCAGGCCCTTCTTCAGCTCCTCGTCCCCGAGCTCCCCGGCATCGCAGTTGAAGACGTAGAGAAAGGGCTTGGCGCTCAACAGGTGGAGATCGGCCAGCGGTTCGGGATCCAGACCCGCCTGGAAGACGCCCTTGCCCGATTCCAGAACCTCCTTCGCCCGTCCGGCCGCCTCGACCTGGGGCAGCAGGTCGCTGTCTCGCTTGGCCTCCTTGCTGAGCCGGGGCAGGGTGTTCTCGATCGTCTGGAGGTCGGCAAAGACAAGCTCGGTGGTGATCGTGTCGATGTCGTCGTCCGGTGAGACCCTGCCGTCGACATGGCTTACGTTCTCGTCCCGAAAGACCCGGGTGACCTGGCAGATCGCGTCGGACTCGCGGATGTGCGAGAGGAACTTGTTTCCGAGACCTTCCCCCTCCGATGCACCGCGGACGATTCCGGCGATGTCCACGAACTGCACCGTCGCCGGCAGGACCTTGGCCGATTCGTGAATTTCAGCGAGCACCTCCAGCCGGGGGTCGGGCACCCCGACCACGCCCACGTTCGGTTCGATCGTCGCGAACGGGTAGTTCGCGGCCAGAGCGTCGCTCTTGGTCAGGGCGTTGAACAGGGTTGATTTGCCGGCGTTGGGCAGGCCGACTATGCCGATCGAAAGTGCCATCGGCCGTCAAGCGTACGGATCGGCGGGGCTGACCGGCTGACCGGCCGCCACTCACACGGGCCGCCGTCGGACCGGTTGACGCCGGGTCAGGCCGCGGGGCGCCGGGACTCGCGCTCGAATGCCCCGGCCATGCCGTCGATGTTCAACCAGGCCGGGTTGACCAGTTCGAAGTTCCGCCTGGCTACCGCGCTGACCGGTTCGAGGGTTGCCTCCAGGCAGGCGTGGAACCTCCGCAGGAGGTCCTCGTCGTTTTCGGCGAGCTCCTTCTTGTGCTCAAAACAGTCGTACCAGCGCCGGATCGCCTCGATCGCACCGTCGCAGGCCTGCTCGGGCCCCGGTTTTGCCTCGCCGAAATGCGGCATGCAGATCTTCTCCGGCCCCAGTGACCTGATTTTTCCGATTGAGTCGATCGCGTCATCGAGGCAGAAATCCATCGGCGGTGTCGAGGGCCGGATCACATTGCTCCCGGGGAGCTGGATGCCGAGCGCGTCACCGCAGAACAGGGATCCGGTCTCTCCGTCGAGGAAGGCCAGGTGGGCGCGAGTGTGGCCGGGGGTCGCGATCGCCTCGATCTGACGGTCGCCGAGGTCGATCATGTCGCCGTCGCCGAGTTCCCGGATGCGGTCGGCCGGGATCGGCATCGGCAGGCCGAACAGGGCGTCGGTCTCCTTGCCCCAGACGGCCCGGACCGATTCGGTCAGCCGGGTCGGATCGGCAAGGTGCCCGGCGACCCGCTCGTGGATATGGACCGTCGCTTCAGGAAAGTGCCGGGCCAGGTGGCCGGCTCCGCCGGCATGGTCGAAGTGAATGTGGGTGAGCACGATCGAGCCCAGGCTGTCGATGCCCTCGGCGGCCAGCGCCGCGATCACGGTTTCCGAGGTGTTGGCCGGCCCGGGATCGATCAGGGCCGGCCGGGCTCCGGGAACCAGGAAGGCGCCCATCTTCTCCTCTTCGCCGTGCATCATCGAGTCGAGCACTACCGGCTCGATCGAATCGGGCGGATCTCGCGGGGGAGGCGGAGTCGTCCTGTCGCCTTCGCGGCCCACGGATCCTGATCCGGCTCTGCGACGACTCCGGAAGACCTTCCTGCGGACGTTGAAGTGCGTGTTCATCTCTCTCTTATCTTCAACCGCTCAGACTTCCCCCTGTTTCGGTCCCGGCCCCCGACTTCCTGCCTACGACAGGCTTCCCCCGCCCTTAAAGCGAAACGCCCGCCAAGGGGCGGGCGCGCTCGCTTCAGTTCAGCTCGAGCTGAGGCTAAATCGCCTCGACCGAAGCAGCGGCCGGACCCTTGGGTCCGTCTTCTGCCTCGTAGCTGACCTTGGCGCCTTCGGCCAGGGTACGGAACCCGTCAGCCTGAATGGCGCTGTGATGGACGAAAACGTCCTTCGAGCCGTCATCGGGCGTGATGAAGCCGAAGCCCTTTTCGTCGCTGAACCACTTCACTGTTCCAGTGGGCATATCCACCCTCCACTTCACTTCTGGTGCTGCACAAACGCGGAGGATGCTGGAAAGCAACGACTGCGAGCGCTACACACGTCTTTGCCGAATCTTGCAACCCGGCCCTATGGTCGGGACCGTAGCAGGGATCGGCCTGTCTGTGGTGAAGCCGCCGCTTTCGCCGTCAGCGACGACCGCGGCGCGACTGCCCGCCGGACTGCCCGTTGCCCTGGCCCTTGCCCTGTTTCGGGTGC
>JBGUDX010000092.1:0-6149 GCA_041821645.1 Acidobacteriota bacterium | reverse complement strand
ATTCGATGTATAAGTATAAGTTAGTTTAAGGCAATAGCCGTCACGGATCGGCCTTCGTTCGGTTGGTTCGCGACAGGTCATTCAGCGGCCCATTTTCAGTCCAGTGAGGGGAGTATGGAGCTCAGTTTCGGCGGATTTCAGGTAGCGGTTCTTGTCGGCTTCCTGGTGGTCACTGTGGCTCTGGTGGCGGTCTTCGCGCTTGTGGCGCTCCAGGCTCGAAAGAACGTCGAGTTCGAGTTGGTGACCGATACGGGATACCGTCTCCGGCGCTACTGGCTCGCCTTTCTGGCTTTGCTGCTGACCACCGGAGTGGTGCTTTCGCTGTTCTTCCTGCCCTACCCGGGCAATGCCGAAAGCTCCGCGACGGTCCGGGTCAGCGGCGGGCTTTACTACTGGTCGATGAGCCCCGATACGGTCGAAGTCGGCAGCGATATCAATTTTGACGTCACCTCGGCCGACGTGAACCACGGGTTTGGCGTCTACGACCCGGACGGGGTGTTGATCGGCAGCGTCCAGGCGATGCCGGGTTTCCACAATGAACTGGACCTCACCCTTGACAAGGCAGGCACCTACATGATCGCCTGCCTTGAGTTCTGCGGTTTCAAGCACCACGAGATGATCCGGGAATTCGAGGTGACTCCTTGACCCGGTCGGTCGCAGAGCGCCCGGAGGCTGTGTTGGTCCACCCTGGCGGGGAGAAGTTCGAGCCAAGTACCTCGGGGCAGCAACGCGCCATCGGCTGGCTTTTCGGCGGTACCGGGCTCGCCCTGTTCACATTGATGGCGCTGATCGGTCTGGTTATGCGGTTCGCCCAAGCCGACTCGATCTCGATCTCGCCGGAGTGGTTCTATCGCCTGATGACCCTGCACGGCGCGGGAATGCTGGCCGGGGCGCTGCTCTCGATGATGGGCGGCCTCTGGTTCGTGGTTCGAACGGTCGTGCCCGCCCTGAACTTCAAACGGGCGCTCGCCAGCTACGCGGCAATCGTAGGCGGTGCCGTGCTGATCGTGATAGCGGTACTGATCGGCGGCTTCGCCGCCGGTTGGACCTTCCTCTTCCCGCTGCCGTTTGACTCCTCCGGGCAGTGGGAGACCTGGTCAGCGGTAACTTTCCTGGTAGGGATGGGCCTGGTCGGTGTCGGGTTCGCGATCTACTGCATCGACGTGCTCAAGGCCACCACCCAGTCCTACGGCGGCCTTTCCGGTGCACTCGCCATAAAGTGGCTTCAGGGCCGCGATCCGACCGGACCGCCGCCACAGGTGATCGCCGCTACGGCGGTGAGCATCCAGGGAATCATCTGCAGCGCGGTCGGGATGACCATCGTGATCGCCCTGCTCGATCACACGATCGACGGCCAGGTTACGCTCGATGCGCTTTGGGCGAAGAACCTGACCTACTTCTTCGGCCACACGATCGCCAACTTGATCATCTACCTCGCCGCAGGCATGATCTACGTCCTGGTGCCGCTCTACGCAGGCCGCCAGTGGAAGCTCTCGAAACCGCTGGCGATCGGCTGGCTGTTCACGATCGTTTTCGTGTTGACCGCGTATTCACACCACCTCTACATGGACTTCGTTCAGCCGGGGGGAGCCCAGATGATCTCGCTGGTCGCTTCGTCGGCCGCGGCGATCCCGGTCGCGGTGGTGACGATCTACACCGGGATGATGCTGGTCTGGGGCTCGCGCTTCCGATGGACCCTTACCTCGGTGCTGCTCTTCCTCGGGTTCGCCGGCTGGGCGATCGGCGGAGCTGGAGCGGTAATCGACTCGCTGGTCCCGATCAACTTCAAGTTCCACAACACCCTCTGGGTCCCGGCTCACTTCCACAACTACCTGATGATGGGGGTCGGGCTCTGGATGATGGCCCTGGTCTCCTACCTGCTCGAGCGCGCTGCCGGCCGCACCGCCGGCCGCAAGGTGTCGATCTGGGCGCCGGTGGCGATGGTGGTCGGTGGATACGGGTTCATCTTCAGCTGGTACGTGTCGGGTGCCCTGGGCATACCGCGTCGATGGGCGGTGCACCCGGCCGGAACCGAGGAATACAGCCTCGTCGCGAGCATTTTCGCGGTCGTCTTCCTGGCCGGCTTTTTCCTGTTACTGGCCGAATTTGCGTCACTGGGGCGGGATGCCTGGCGGCGGCGGAAGACCCCACCACCACCACCACCACCGTCACCCGCACCGGCCATCTCCGGAGCGTCCGGCGAGGCTGATCTGGCGCTCGGCAGAGGGGCGGAACCATTGATCAAGACGAGCTTCGGTCTTGCGACCGTAGTTGCGATGGCGGTGGCGGCTTCGTTCGCCCTGCTGCCCCCGATTTCCGAAGCCTCCGAAGCAACGGTCAAGTTCCACCACCTGGCCCACGCCGCCCAGTTCTTCATCGGTGCGATGATCGGCGTCGCCCTGGCCTCGACCCCCGCGATCGTCGAGCGTATGGGCGGCCAGAAGTGGACCAACATCGGCCTGCTCATCGTGATCCTGACCCCGGTGGCGATGCTGCTGTTCATGGTCCCGGCGATCTATTCGGATATCGAGGAAAACAACTTCCTCCATGCCTCGTATCACTTTGTCGTCCTGATATTTGGCTTGCTGATGGGGCTGGGCGCTTCGACGCTCGGCCGGGCGGCAGGTTGGACCGTCCTGGTCTCTGCGATCGGGATGGCACTCATGTTCGCGGCTGGAGTAACAGGAGGGTGATCGATGGCAAGGCCTGATTCGAAGAGAAGAAGCGGCGACGACGACCCCTGGGGGAAGACACTCCAGGCTTGGCTGGCGGGCATCGCGATCGGGGCGTTGATTCTCGCTGCGATGGTCGTCTCCTATGAGATCGGGACCAACAACGCCGACGATTCCGGTGGCGCTCCCTCTTCCGGGCCGGCCGCCGAAGAAACCGCCCCACCGCCGGTGGCCGCCGGTCCAGGCCGCGAGCTCTTCGTGGCCAACTGTGGCAGCTGCCATGTGCTCTCCGAGGCCGAGACGACCGGCAGCGTCGGCCCAAATCTCGATGACCTGCAGCCCGACGCCGCGCTCACGGCATCGGCGATCGAGGCCGGCGGCTCGGGCTCCGGCGCGATGCCGCCGGGGCTGGTTTCGGGTCAGGATGCGCAGGACGTGGCTGACTACGTAGCCGCCGCCGGCGGATCTTCGGAATAGGCCGGGCGAACCGAATCGGAGTGATCGGTCGCCGACCACGCTTCGCCGCGGGGCGAGCCCGCGGCCCGGATGAAGCGCGTCACCCGGTGAGGCTCGGCAGGCTTTTCGTCGTGGTTCTGGCACTCTCGATTCTTCCGGCCGGTGAGGGCCAGGCCCACCGCGCCTCCCACCAGTTCGAGTCGGTGCTGGAGGGGATCAGCCCGGAGGCTCTAGCCGCCGGTATCGAGACCGAGATGCTCGATTCCGATTCCCAGGTCCGGCTGAAGAACGAAAGCGGCGGGGTGGTCGTGGTAGATGGCTACGAGGGCGAGCCATACGCTCGACTCGATCCCGACGGTGGGGTATTCCTCAACACCCGTTCACCGGCGTATTACCTCAATCGGGACCGGTACGCGCGCACGCCGGTCGATCCGTCCGCAGACCCCGCGGCCCGGCCGAAGTGGATCCAGACGGCTGACAGCGGAGAGCTGGTCTTCTACGACCGCCGGAGCCACTACATCAGCAGCGGGGCTCCGCCAGGCCTTGCCGATCCGGACAACCGAGAGTTGGTCCGCCGCTTCACGATCCCGCTGAGGATCGATGGTCGCCCGGCCGCTCTCGACGGGAGCCTCTACTGGATCGGGCGCAACCAGTTCCCGATGGGGATCGCGGCGGGCCTCCTGGTTGCCACGTTTCTCTGCGCCGGCTTTGCCTACTTCGCGATCGGGCGCATGCGCCGTGGGGGAGAGGACGGGAGTGAGGCGACCGAATAGGCTCCCGGGCCGATGAGGATCTTTTCCGGCATCCAGCCGACCGGCAGCAAACACCTCGGCAACTACATCGGGGCGATCCGCCAGTACGTCGAGGGTCAGGAGAGGGGCGATCCGGCCGTTTTCTGCATCGTCGACCTGCACGCGATCACTGTCGCCTACGATCCGGCCGAGCTGCGGCGGCGCCTCTATGACACGACGGCGATTCTCCTGGCTGCGGGCCTGGATCCGGACCGCTGCGTGCTTTTCCGGCAGTCCGACGTCCACGAGCACACTGAGCTTTCCTGGCTGCTCGGAAGCGTCTGCGCTCACGGTGACCTCAACCGGATGCATCAGTTCAAGGAGAAATCGGCCACGCAGCGGGAACTGGTCTCGGCGGGCCTCTTTTTCTACCCGGTTCTACAGGCGGCCGATGTCCTGGCTTACCGGGCGGACGAGGTCCCCGTGGGGGAGGATCAGCGACAGCACGTCGAATTGATGCGGGAGATCGCCCGCCGCTTCAACGAGCGTTTCGGTGAGACCCTGGTCGTGCCCGAGCACCGGATACCGGAAGTCGGGGCGAAGGTCATGGACCTGCAGGAGCCGGACCGCAAAATGTCGACCACGGTCGGGTCCGACAGCGGCAGGGTCTACGTACTGGATGAGGAGAAAGCGATCCGCAAGAAGTTCGGGAGCGCGGTGACCGATTCGGGGCGCGAGATCAGGCGGGGCGAAGGCAAGGACGGCATCGCCAACCTGATCGGCATCCTCTCGGTCGCGCAAGGGGTCTCCGAGTCGGAGATCGAGGCCGGGTTCGAGGGCGCAGGCTACGGCGATTTCAAGAAGGCCGTGGCCGAAGCCGTGGTCGAATTTCTGCGGCCGGTGGGTGAGGCCTACCCGGAGATCAGGGCTGACGAGGCCGGCCTCGAGGCGACCCTGACCGCCGGAGCCGGTCGTGCACGGGATCTGGCGGCGGTAACCCTGGCCGACGTGAGGACGGCGATGGGAGTCGGACCCAACTGATCCGGGCGCCCGGAACGGGTGCCGTTCCGCAAACTGCGGCATTGCCCGGCGATCGCGACCGATCGCCTGTCTACGCTGTCGAGGTGGCTTCCAGACTGGATTTGGACCTCGAACTCGACCTCGATGTCTTCGTCGGGCCGTTTGACCTGCTGCTGACCGTCATCCTGCGGGAGGAGGTCAGCCTGCTCGAAGTCGAACTTGGCGAGATTGTGACCAGCTACGTGAACCGCCTCGAAGAGAGGGGCGAGATGGAGCTCGAGGTCGCAACCGAGTTCCTGGTCCTGATCGCCTCTCTCCTGGAGCTGAAATCGCGGCTCATGCTGCCGGGTGCCGAGGAGGAACTCGGGGAGATGGAGCCGGCCGAGGCGGTCGAGGAATTGGTCGCCCGGATGCTCGAGTACCGCCGCTACCGCGATGCCGGCAGAGTCCTGGCGGCACATTTCGAGAGTCAGCGCGGCTACATGTACCGCTCGGCCCCGCTGCCGCCGGCGCTCCGCCGGGTGGCTGTGGAGACCGCCGAAGCCGTCTACGAGCCGGATCAGCTTGCCGCGGCGCTCGGCGACCTGCTGGAAATCCCGCCCCGGCCGGACATCTCGCACCTGCGCGCGACGGTCTCTCTGCGGCGCCGCCTCTCGGTCCTGCGGACCGCCTTGACCGGCCTGCCCCGGTTTGATTTCGATGAGCAGTTCGGCCGGGAGGACCGGCTGACCCAAGCGGTCACGATCCTCGCCCTGCTCGAGTTGTACAAACAGGGCGAGGCCGCGTGGGACCAGTCCGAGCAGTGCGGCCCGATAACCGTGCGCAGTCTCAGCAACTCCGACGGATTGGCACAGGCGGGTTAGGCGGATAATGAGCCCTTCCGACGACGAACTGGTCCGCACGATCGAGGCCCTGCTCTTCCTTTCGACCCAGCCGGTCTCCGAGATCGCCCTGGCAGAGGCCTGCCAGGCAGATCTCGAGGAGATACAGGCCGCGGTTCAGGCTTTGGACGACGATCTGGCCCCGGGACGCCGCGGAATCGTGCTGAGGCGGGTCGGCGAAGGGCTCACCCTGGCCACCGAGCCTTCGACCGAGCAGGCGGCGCGAAGGCTGCTCTCCAAACCGCGCACCCCGCCGCTCACCCAGGCCCAGGCCGAGACTCAGAATGAGCAGTACATGGAACTGCTGCGCCAGGATCTGAGAACCAACAAGTTGGCCGTCATGACCGAGGCCATGTCGCTGACCGATGAGCAGGGTGAAGTATTCTGGC
>JBGUDX010000091.1:0-6201 GCA_041821645.1 Acidobacteriota bacterium | reverse complement strand
AAGAAGGCGGCGGTCATCAAGTGCCGCAAGAAAGCCTCCAAACGCGCCGAGGCGAAGTGTATAAAGAAGGCGCGCCGGAAGTTCCGCTGATCGTCAGTCATCCGGGCCGCGACTCGCGGGACGTGCCGGATAGCATCGAAGCCTGAGCGCCGGGCGCACGCCCGCCCGGCAATCGTCCGCCAATGGCATCGTCCGAACCCGACTCCGACCCCGATCCCTGCCGCGTCCCCGACGCCGAACCGGCACCCGAACCCGAAGTCTGCGCCCCCGATCCCGGCCCGGATCCCGAAGTCTGCGCCCCCGAACCGGGCCCCCGGTCCGACGGGGGCGAAACAGAGACGACCGAGAGCAAACGTGACCTGGCGGCTCAGGTGGCCCGGCCGATGCGCCAGTTCCTGGCGACCGAGTCCGGCTCGGCCGGGCTGCTGCTGGCCGCCACCGTGGTCGCCCTGATCTGGGCGAACTCACCGCTGTCAGACAGCTACTTCTCATTCTGGGCGACCGAGCTCAGCTTCACGTTCGGCGACTGGACCCTCGCCCTCGACCTCCGCCACTGGGTAGACGAGGCCCTGATGGCGCTCTTCTTCTTCGTGATCGGGCTCGAGGTGCGACGCGAGCTGTCGATGGGAGAGCTGACCGAGCGGCGGCGGATCGCGGTGCCGGTGATCGGCGGGATCGGCGGGATGCTGATCCCGGCGCTGCTCTTTCTCCTGATCAATCCGAGCGGCGCCGCCGCCAACGGCTGGGGCATCGTGATCGCGACCGACACCGCATTCGTGCTGGGGGCCCTGGCACTGGTGGGGCCCACCTTCCCGACCCAGCTCAGGGTCTTCCTGCTCACCCTCGCGATCGTCGATGACATCGTCGCCATAACGATCATCGGAGTGGTCTATGCGAGCGCACTCGATCCGATCGCGCTGGCCGTCTGCGCGCTCTGCCTGGCGGTCATCGCCCTGCTGCCGCGCCTCGGTATCTGGCAGGGGGGCGCCTACCTGCTGGTCGGGCTGGTCCTGATCGTGGCAGCGATCGAGTCGGGGCTCCACCCGACCCTGGCCGGGATGCTGGCCGGCCTCCTGGTGGTCGCCCACCCGCCGACCCGTAAAGGGGTCGAACGGGCCGACCGCGAGACCCGGGCGTTCCGCCAGTCACCGCTGCCGGAGGTGGCCCGCTCGGCCAACCGCAGCGTTCAGCAGGCCGTGTCGCCCAACGAGCGACTGCAGACGATGCTTCACCCGCTGACCAGTTTCGTGATCGTCCCGCTGTTCGCCCTGGCCAACGCCGGAGTCGATCTCGGCGACGGGATTCTCGAGGATGCACTCTCGTCGCCGGTCACCTGGGGAATCGTGGTCGGCCTGGTGATCGGCAAGACCACCGGGATCACGGCCGGCGTCATCGTCACGGTCAGATCGGGCCTGGGCGAGATCCCGCGGGGTGTCGGGCGCGGCCAGATGGTCGGCGGCGCCGCGCTGTCCGGTATCGGTTTCACCGTTTCACTGCTGATTGCACGGCTGGCCTTCGACGATCCGGTGCTGCAGGACCAGGCCGTGGTCGGGATCATGATCGCCGCGGTTCTGGCGGTCGGCCTGGGCTGGCTGATCTTCAAGCTCGCGGCGGTGCTGAGGGGGGAGACCTCGGCCGGCCTGCCCCGAAAACTGGACCTGCCGGTGGACCCCGCCCGCGACCACATCCGCGGCCCGGCTGACGCGCCGCTCACCCTGGTCGAATACGCCGATTTCGAGTGTCCGTTCTGCGGCAAGAGCACCGGGATGATCGAGGAGCTCCGGGCCGAGCTCGGTGACGAACTGCGATACGTCTACCGCCACCTCGCCCTGATCGACGTACACCCCCACTCCGAGCTCGCGGCCGAGGCCGCCGAGGCCGCCGCAAGCCAGGGCAGCTTCTGGAAAATGCACGACCTGCTGTTCGAGCATCAGGGCGAGCTCGACATCGAGGACCTGATCGGTTACGCCGGCCACCTCGATCTCGACGTCGACCAGTTCGTGACCGAGGTCGAAGAGGGCCGGAACGCCAGGCGGATCCAGGAGGACGCCGCCAGCGCCGATGCCAGCGGGGCCCATGCCACCCCGACCTTCTTCATCGGCGGCAATCGCCACATCGGCCCGTACGACGCCCGTAGCCTGGCCGCGGAGCTGCGGGCCTCGGGCTGACCGGGGGCGCCGTTGATACTCTCCGTATGTAGGTAGACCGCCTACGCTTCTTTTCCGTCCGGCAAAAGTCCAGCAAAAGGTGGCTTCCAGACCTTGAGCGAACAGATCGACCTGGATCGCGAAGGACCGCGTGATGAATGTGGAGTGTTCGGCGTTTTCGCGCCCGGGCACGATGTGTCCAGGCTGGCCTATTTCGGCCTGTACGCGCTGCAGCACCGGGGACAGGAATCGGCCGGCATCGCCACCTGCGAGGGCGGTCACATCACCACAATGCGCGATTCCGGGCTGGTCTCGCAGGTCTTCGACGAAGACAAGCTGCGGGCACTGACCGGAGACATGGCGATCGGCCACGTGCGGTACTCGACCACCGGGGGCAGCTCCTGGGAGAACACCCAGCCGATCTGGCGTGACGACGGCCGCGAGGTCGCCCTCGCACACAACGGCAACCTGACCAACGCGGTCGAAATCTACAACCGGCTCAGGCGCAAGGGACTCGACTTTCGCGGCACCACCGATTCCGAGATCATCGCCGCGCTGATCTCCCGCGACTACGGGCGCTACGTAGAGGACGCCGTCGCCAACGTAATGCCGCAGATGGAAGGCGCCTACTCGACCGTGGTCATGACCAAACACGCGATCGTCGCGTTCCGCGACCCCTATGGCATCCGGCCGCTCTCCCTGGGCAAGCTCGGCGATCACTACGTGGTCGCCTCGGAGAGTTGCGCGTTCGACATCATCGGGGCCGAGTTGGTCCGCGAGGTCAATCCGGGCGAGATGATCTCGCTGACCAAGCGCGGGCTGGAATCGCGTCAGGTGGTCAAGGCGGAGCGGACCGCGATGTGCGTGTTCGAGCACATCTACTTCTCCCGCCCGGACACCAAGCTTGAAGGCAAGCGCCTGCAGGAGGTCCGCGGCCAGATGGGCGAGATCCTCTGGCGGGAATCGCCCGCCGACGCAGACCTGGTGATCGCCGTGCCGGACTCCGGCACACCGGCTGCCCGCGGCTACGCCCGGGCCTCCGGCCTGCCCCAGGACGACGGCCTGATCAAGAACCGCTACGTCGCCAGGACCTTCATTCAGCCAGGCCAGGAGCTCAGAAAGCACGGCCTGCGGATGAAGTTCAACCCCCTGCCGGAGATCATCTCGGGCAGGCGGGTGGTGGTGGTCGATGACTCGATCGTGCGGGGCAACACGACCCGCCAGATCGTCGGGATGCTGCGCGACGCCGGAGCCTCCGAGGTCCACCTTCGGATCTCGGCTCCGCCGATCCGTTTCAGCTGTAACTACGGCGTCGACATGTCGGCGCGGACCGAAATGGTCGCCCACGAGCGATCGGTCGAGGAAATAGCCGCCGAGATCGGGGCCGACTCACTCGCCTACCTCTCGATCGAGGGCGTCTACGAGGCGGTCGGCACCCCGGCCTCGGTCCACTGTGACGCCTGCTTCACCGGCAACTACCCGCTCGGTGACGACCCCGACGAGGCCGATGGCAAGTTCGATCTCGAGGAGATTGCCGTGATGCCGGCCGGCCCGGCCGGACGCTGAGTCAAGAGCCGGCCCCGCGGCAGCGCGGAGACGGGGCGGTTTGCGGCAGGATGGCGGGGTGAGTTCGGACGAGACCTCATTCCGGATCGTGGTGCTTGCCTCGGGCGGCGGGACCAACCTGCAGGCGATCCTCGACCGGCTCCACGGCAAGCAGGGAGTCGCCGTGGTCGGGGTCGGATCCGACAAGCCCGGGGCCTTTGCCCTGGAACGGGCCCGGTCGGCCGGGATCGCGACCGCTGTCTTCGCCCGGGACGAGTACGCCGACCGCAGGTCGAGGGACGCGGCGATGGCCGACTGGATCGAGTCGCTCGGAGCCGACCTGATCGCTCTCGCCGGCTACATGCAGCTGGTCGACTCCGAGTTCGTCGGGCGGTTCCGGGGCCGGATCGTCAACGTCCACCCCGCCCTGCTCCCCTCATTCCCCGGTCTCGACGCGATCGGCCAGGCGATCGAGCACGGGGTCAAGGTCACCGGAGTGACCGTGCATTTCGTCGACGAGGGCACCGACACCGGCCCGGTCATCGCGCAACGGGCGGTGGAAGTTCCCGTAAATTGCAAGAGCGCCGAACTCGAGAGGACGATCCACGCTGTCGAACACGAGATCTTCCCGGAGGCGATCGGCATGATCGCCGCCGGCAGGGTTAGGATCGCCGGGCCGGATTCGCGACGGGTAATCATCGATCAGTAAGGGTGGAGATGGACAACATTGATCCGACCAACGGACCGATCAAGGTGAAGCGCGCCCTTGTGTCGGTGTCAGACAAGACCGGAGTGACCGAGTTCGCTGCCGGGCTGGTTCGCGAAGGGGTCGAGATCCTCTCCACCGGAGGAACTGCGCAAGCCCTGCGAGACGCCGGGATCGAGGTCACCGATGTGTCCGAATTCACCGGTCAGGAGGAAATCCTCGGGGGGCGGGTGAAGACCCTCCATCCCCGGCTTCACTCTGCGATCCTCGCCCGTCGCTCGGACCCGGAACATGCTGACCTGCTCGCGGCCGAAGGAATCACCCCGATCGATCTGGTCTGCGTGAACCTCTACCCGTTCGAGCAGACGATCGCCCGGGAGGACGTCGGCCCCCAGGAAGCGATCGAGAACATCGACATCGGTGGCCCGACCATGATCCGGGCCGCCGCCAAGAACCACGAGGACGTGGTGGTCGTGGTCAAGCCCGAGTGCTATGACGCGGTGCTCGAAGAGATGGACCAGGCCGGCGGCGAGATTTCAGCCTCGACCCGCCACTGGCTCGCCAATGAGGCGTTCGCCCAGACGGCGCGCTATGACGCCGCTATCTCACGCTGGTTCTCCGAGTCCTACGAGACCTTTCCCGAACACAGGGTGCTCGCCTTCGAGAAGCAGCTCGACCTCTCCTACGGTGAGAACCCGCACCAGCGGGCGGCCCTCTACTCGGAGGTCGGCCTCGAGAGCCACGTCCTGAGCGACCTGTCAAAGCTCCACGGGCGGGCTCTCTCGTTCAACAACGTGCTCGACCTCGACGCGGCCCGCAAGTTGCTGGCCGATCTCGAGGGGCCGGCCTGCGTGATCGTCAAGCACAACAACCCGTGCGGGGTCGCAGTCGGCGACAGCGGGGCCGATGCCTACGATCGGGCGCTCTCCTGCGATCCGGTCTCCGCGTACGGCAGCGTCATCGCGATCAACCAGACGGTTGACCGGAGGCTGGCCGAAGCGCTCCACAAGAACTTCGTCGAGGTTCTGATCGCGCCCGGCTACGAGGCCGACGCGCTGGGGATCCTCCAGCAGAAGGAGGCTGTCCGGATCTTCAAGGACGAGGCCCCGCGCTACCCCGACTCAAGGGAAAAGGACATCAAGCGGGTCAGGGGCGGGATTCTGATCCAGGACCGGGACGGCGAACCGGAACAGCGCCAGATGATGGAAGTCGTGACCGACGTCAAGCCTTCAGACGACGCCTGGGACGACCTGCTGTTCGCCTGGACCGTCTGCCGGCACGTCCGCTCCAACGCGATCGTCGTGGTCAAGGACGGAGTGACCCTCGGGATCGGCGCCGGCCAGATGAGCCGGGTCGATTCGGTCCGCCTGGCGCTCGAGAAATGCCGCGAGGCCCACGGAGACGAAGCCGACGACCTGCTGGCCGGCTCAGCGCTGGCGTCGGACGCGTTCTTCCCGTTCGCCGACGGACCGGCCGCCGCAATCGAGGCAGGGACGACCGCGGTGATCCAGCCGGGCGGATCCAAACGCGACGCCGAAGTGATCGCAGCCTGCGAGGAGTCCGAGACCGCGATGGTCTTCACCCGCCACCGCCACTTCCGGCACTAGCGTGGAGGCCACCTGAGATGACACCCATATCCGCCACGGTCGTTCTCTGTGATGCCGCCCAGTCGGCAGACGGGAAGCTGTATCTGATGGGCGGTGGCTGGACTCGTATCGCCGCCGATGCGGCGGCGAACATGGCGCTCGGAATCATCGTCCACGTCCCTTACGACATGTCCAATCAACAGCTTCCGCTGATCGC
>JBGUDX010000090.1:0-6202 GCA_041821645.1 Acidobacteriota bacterium | reverse complement strand
CGACCTGACCCCGGCGGAAGCCCGTTCGATCATCGGCGAAGACCGGCTGATCGGCCTCTCCACCCATTCGGTCGAGCAGATCGGAGCGGCCGAGGGGGTCGATCACATAAGCGTCGGCCCGGTCTGGGAGACCCCGACCAAGGCCGGCAGGCCCGCAGTCGGCCTGGGCCTGGTCACCCACGCCGCACAGCATTCGAACCTGCCGTTCTTCGCGATCGGCGGGATCGACCGGGGTAACGTCGGCGAGGTGCTTGCCGCCGGGGCCCGCCGGATCTGCGTGGTCCGGGCCATCCGGGATGCCGGCGACCCGGCGGAGGAAGCGGCCGGCCTGAGGCGTTCGTTCGCCGCGGTCGGATCCGAGGTGGCACCCGGTGGCTGAGAATCCAGGCAAGCCGGCCAGGCGCAAATCCCGGCCCGACCGTTCAGGTGCCGCGGGTGACAAATCGGCCGGCTCGGGCGCCGGGGCGATGAAGGCCGGCTACGCCAGGTCGGAAGAAAAGAACCGCAAGGCCCGTGAGTCGCTGAAACCGCTCGAACCGGGGCAGCGACCGAGGGTGATCACGGTCGGGGCAGTGTTCGTGGTGGTCGTCGCCGCGATCTTCTGGGCTTCGAGCCTGATTGCCCTGTTTACCAGCACCGAGGTCAACGGGACCGAGCCCAACGCCGGCCAGCTGATCGCCACCGCCCTGATCATGAGCCTGATGGCCTGGGGCATGTGGAAGTCCCGGTACTGGGCGGTACTCGGATTCCAGATGCTGCTCGTGCTGCTGATAATCGCCGCGATCGCCGGACTGGTGGTGGCATCGACCCTGATCCAGGCGGTCAGCACACTGATCCTCACGGTCGGGCTCAGTCTGCTGTTCTTCCACATGGTCAAGGCAATGGCCCGGATCCAGATGCCGGAGCGGCAGCCTCGCGAGTAGACGGGCCCCGGCAACCGCCGGACCGGGCGGGGCCATGCAGTCCGGTAATCTCGCCCTACCATGGCTGAAACCTCTTTCGACGTAATCGTGATCGGGGGTGGACCGGGCGGCTACGTAGCCGCGATAAGGGCCGCCCAACTCGGCAAGTCCACCGCGGTGGTCGAAAAGGACAAGGCCGGAGGACGCTGCCTGAACTACGCGTGCATCCCGGCGAAGACGATGCTTCACACCGCCGAGGTCCTGGACGAGGCCAGGTCCAGCGAGGACATCGGGGTCAGGGTCACCGGTGCCGAACTCGACTGGGACGCGCTCGGCAAGCGCCGCACCGACGTCTCGGCCGGCCTCGAAAACGGGGTCAGCGGCCTGCTCAAGAACAACAAGGTCGAGTTCATCGCGGGCGTGGGCAGCCTGACCGGGGACGGCAACGTCAAGGTCGGCGACACGACTTACGAAGCCGGCAAGGTGATCGTCGCCACCGGGTCGGTGGCACAGTCGATCCCCGGGGTTGAGTTTTCCGACCGTGTTCTCGACACCTGGGGCGCCTGGTCGCTGCCCGAACAGCCGGACAGCGTCGCCGTGGTCGGAGCCGGCGCCTCCGGCGCCGAGATCGCCTCGGCCTACATCCGCTTCGGCACCGAGGTGAAGCTGATCGAGATGCTCGACCAGATCCTTCCGGCCGAAGACAAGGACCTCGTCCGGGTCGTCGAGCGTACTTTCAAGAAGCAGGGCATAGAGGTCTCCACCGGCACCCCGGTCGAGAACGTCGAGGTCGGCAAGGACTCGGTCAAGTTCACCTACGGCGAGAATTCGGCCGAGGTCGACTACCTGATGATCGCCGGCGGGCGGGTTCCGGACGTCGAGGGCCTCGGGCTGAATGAAGCCGGAGTGAAGCTGGCCGACGACGGCAAGATCGAGATCGACGAATACCAGCGCACCTCGAACGAGAAGGTCTACGCGATCGGTGACGTGGTGCGGGGAGCGGCACTGGCCCACAAAGCAATGGAAGAGGGGATCGTCGCCGCCGAGCACGCCGCCGGTGAACAGACCCATCCGGTCAACATCGACCTGGTCCCCGGGGCGACCTTCTGCCAGCCTCAGGTGGCCAGCGTGGGCCTGACCGAGGCCCAGGCCAAGGAGGCCGGCCACGACGTCAAGTCCGCCAAGTTCAAGCTGGGCGGGGTCGGGGCCGGCTCGGTCTACGACGACCGCGACGGCATGGTCAAGCTGGTGGTCGACAAGACCTACGGCGAGATCCTCGGCGCCCACATCGTCGGCAACCGGGCCTGCGACATGATCGCCGAGCTCGTCGCGACCATGGCCCTCGAGGGCGGCAACCAGGAGCTCAGCCGGATCATGCACCCCCACCCGACCATCTCGGAGGCGATCCTCGAAGCCGCCCGCGCGGTCGACGGCTGGGCCACGCACGCCTGAGCGGTCCCCGGGGTCGAGCGACCCTCGCGACCCGGCTGACCGGGTCGGGGCGGCCGCTAAGGTTGTTCCATGGAGGATCTGCCCGATCGAGCGACCTGTGAACAGCTACTCGGCCGGATGTCTCTGATCCGGCGGTTCGAGGAGGAAGCCGGGAGGCAGTATCAGCGGGCCAAGGCCGGCGGCTTCCTTCACCTGGCGATCGGTGAGGAGGCGACGATCGTGGGGACGACGTCGGTCATGCGCGACGACGACTACCTGATCGGGACCTACCGGACCCACGGACACGCCCTCGCCCGCGGGACCTCGCCGAACCGCGTGATGGCCGAGATCTTCGGCCGGGTGGACGGCACCAGCGGCGGCCGGGGCGGCTCAATGCACATCTTCGATGCGGAAACGCGTTTCATGGGCGGTTACGGGATCGTCGGGGGCAACCTGCCGCTGGCCGCCGGGATCGGGCTCGCCTCGCAGTACCGGGACGAGGACTCGGTGACGGTCTGCATGTTCGGCGACGGCGCTTCCAACACCGGCAACTTCGGCGAGACGATGAACCTGGCGGCGCTCTGGAGCCTGCCGGTCGTCTTTCTGGTCGAGAACAACCTTTACGGCATGGGAACCGCCATCGAGCGTCACTCAGCGGTCACCGACCTCTCCCGGAAGGCGGAGGGATACGGCATCGAAGGCGAGCGGATAGACGGAATGGACGTGCTCGCGGTTCGCGACCGGGTCGCCGCCCATCTCGATATCGCCCGCACGGAGGGCCGGCCCACTCTGGTCGAGGCGTTCACCTACCGGTACCACGGCCACTCGGCTGCCGACCCCGAGATCTACCGTGAAAAGGATGAGGTCGAACAGTGGCGCGAAAAGGACCCGATCGCCAGCTTTTCCCGGAAGTGCCTCGACGCCGGGCTGCTGACCGCGGAGGAGATCGAAGAGATCACGGAGGCCGCGGACCGGCAGGTGATCGAGGCGGTCGAGTTCGCCGACGCGTCGCCCGAGCCGGACCTGGAATCACTGTACGACGAGCTCTATGTGGTTGACAAGACCGGGGGCTGGTACGCGGTGGACGAGCGGTCGCCGCAGCCTCATCGCGGTGAGTACGGCGAAGACGCTCCCGAACTGGCAAAGGAACTGGCCGAGTCCGGTGCGGCGCACGCGGAAGAGGATGAAGAAGGGGAAGTCCAGACCCGCGAGGGGGTGAGGAATTGAATCCCGCCGAGGCGGCACCGACCGGCGGAACGGTTTCCGGCGGAGACGCCGTCACGAGCAGCAGCAGGAAGGACGAGAGCCCGGACGGGGGGCAACCGGAAACGAGGGAGATCCCGATGCGGGAGGCGCTCCGCGACGCGATGGCCGAGGAGATGCGGCGTGACGAGGCCGTCTTCATCATGGGAGAAGACGTCGGCGTGTTCCAGGGTGCGTTCAAGGTGACCGAGGGACTGCTCGACGAGTTCGGTGAGAAGCGGGTGCGCGACACCCCGATTTCGGAGAACACGATCGTCGGGGTCGGGGTCGGAGCTGCGATGGCCGGGCTGCGCCCGGTGGTCGAGTTGATGACGGTCAACTTCTCCCTGCTCGCCCTCGACCAGATCGTCAACCACGCTGCCGCGATCCCCTACATGTTCAACGGCAACGCCCGGGTGCCGATGGTCGTCCGCATGCCGGGCGGCGGCGGCCACCAGCTCGGTCCCACACACTCGCACAGCTTCGAAGCGCTCTACCTCCAGATCCCCGGCCTGCTGGTCGCCTGTCCCTCGACCCCGGCCGACGGCAAGGCCCTGCTCAAATCTGCGATCCGCGACGAGAACCCGGTCATCTTCATCGAGCACGAAAGCCTTTACGGCCTGAAGGGCGAGGTCTCCGATGACGACCGGGTCCAGCCTTTCGGCGAAGCGGCGATCAGGCGGGAGGGCAGCGATGTCACGATCGTCGGAATCCTGAAGATGGCCCACGTCGCCGCCCGGGCCGCCGGGGAACTGGCCTCGGACCACGGGATCGATGCAGAGGTGATCGACCCTCGCACGCTGCGGCCGCTCGACCTCGACACGATTCTCGAATCGGTCAGAAAGACCAACCGGGCGGTGATCGTCGAAGAGGGCTGGCCCCACGGCGGTGTCGGCGCGAACCTCTCGACCCTGATCACCGAGCAGGCCTTCGACTATCTCGACGCTCCGGTCCAGCGGGTCACCGGGGCCGATGTCCACATGCCCTACTCGAAGCGGATGGAGCAGGCGGCAATGCCACACGAGGAGAACGTGGTCGAGGCGGCACTGGCGACGCTGGAAGGAGCCCGCTGATGGGTGAGATCGTGATGCCCCGGCTGACCGACTCGATGGAGGAGGGCACGATCGTCGCCTGGCTGAAGGCGAACGGCGACCCGGTCTCGGTCGGCGATGAACTGGTCGAGATCGAGACCGACAAGGCCAGCATGGTCTACGAATCCGACCTGGCCGGCGAGCTCAACATCGAGGTCGAAGAGGGAGAGACCAGGCCGATCGGCGAGAAGATCGCGACCATCGGCGATGGTGGGACCGCCGAAAGCGCGAACGGGCCGGGCGCTGCCGCCGCAACCGTTGCCGGCAACCAGGCGGGAGCCGGGCCGGCCGTAGAAGACCCGGCGAGTGGAGCCGGACTGGTTCCGGAATCGCGCAGTCAGGGGCCAGCCGGGCCGGGTCCTGCCAAGTCCGGGCCGACAGCCAGCGAGGGCGGCGGCCGGGTCAAGGCTTCTCCGCTGGCCCGGCGGATGGCGAGCGACAGGGGGATCGAACTGGGCGCGGTGTCGGGCTCGGGCCCTAACGGCCGCATCGTGAAGGCCGACGTCGAGCGGGCCGCGACCGGGCCGGCAGACGGTAGCGGGCCGAGCGCGGAGGCCGGCAAGGGATCGGTGGAGACGGTCGAGCTGACCAGACTGCAGAAGACTGTCTCGCGGCGGATGGCTGAATCGATGGCGACCGCGCCCCACTTCTACCTTCGGGCGGAAATCGACATGAGCCGGGCGGTCGAGGTTCGAACGGGTTTCAAGGAGACGGCAGTCGGCGACGAACCGGTGCCGTCTCTAAACGACATGGTGGTCAAAGCCGTGGCAACCGCGCTGACCCACCATCCCCGTGCCAACGCGGCCTACCGCGACGGCAGGTTCGAGCTCTACTCGCGGATCAACGTAGGCATCGCAGTAGCCGCGGATGACGCCCTGGTGGTACCGACGATCGGTGACGCCGACCGGAAGGACCTCCGGCAGATCGCCTCCGAGAGCCGCCGGCTCGCCGAGCGGGTGAGAACGGGCGAGATAACTCCGCCCGAACTGAGCGGGGGGACGTTCACCGTCTCAAATCTCGGCATGTTCGGCATCCGCAGCTTTGACGCCGTGATCAATTCCGGTCAGGCAGGCATCCTCGCGGTAGGTGAGATCGCCGAGCGGCCGGTGGTCCGGGAGGGCCGCTTGACCGCGGCCCACCTGATGGAGGTCAGCCTGGCCTGCGATCACCGCATCCTCTACGGAGCCGAGGGAGCCGAGTTCCTCGGTGAGATCCGCAGGTACCTCGAAGAGCCGGGACTGCTGGCATGAACCGGGCCGGCTGATGAATGGCGACGCGCGTCCGGGGTTCCTCGCCCGGTTCCGGCCGAACCGGAACAGCGCCGCCGTGATCGCGAGCGCCGGAACCCGCAACAGCGCCGCGGTAGCGGGCAGCGCAGCCACCGTGTTCTCATCGGCGGTGGCCGGGTCCGCGGGGATCGGGTTCAGCGCCGCCATCGCCGCAAGCGCAGGGGTCATCTTCTCGTCGCTGATGAACTTCTGTCTCTTCTGTGCCGGCTGCTTTCGCTGCAGCCGTTGCGTCGGCTGCATGGGGTGC
>JBGUDX010000089.1:0-6261 GCA_041821645.1 Acidobacteriota bacterium | reverse complement strand
ATGCATCGCCTGGCGGCGCACCTCAAGGGCCGGTTTCCGCAGGTGCCCGTCGTCGTCGGGGGACCGCACGCATCGTCCGATATGGACGACATTCTGTCTGATCCGAACATCGACCGGCTCGTCTACGGCGAAGGCGACGAAACCCTCGACGCCGTGGTGGCCGGGCTGCTGACCGAGCAGGGCCGGACGGTCGCGGTGACCGGGGGAGCGACCGGCATCGGTCTGGAGACGGCGAAGCACCTGGCCAGCGCCGGAGCGAAGGTGTCCATCGGCGACCTTGACCTGCCGGGAGCCGAGGAGGCGGCCAGCAGTCTCGGGGGAGACCATCTAGGGGTTCAGCTCGACGTGACCGATCTCGATTCATTCGAAAGCTTCGTGGAGCGCACGGAGGCCGACCTCGGTTCCCTCTACGGGCTGGTCAACAACGCCGGGGTCATGCTTCTGGGCCCGCTCGAGGACGAGTCGCCGGAATCGACCGAAACCACGATCGCGGTCAACCTGCGCGGGGTCATCAACGGCACCAGGATCGCGATGACGAAGATGCGCCCTCGCGGCCAGGGCCACATCGTCAACATCGCCTCCCAGGCCGGCAAGGCGGGGCTGCCGGAGGGCGCGACCTACTGCGCCACGAAGTTCGCGGTGGTCGGCCTGAGCGAGTCCGTGCGGAAGGAACTGCGGGGAACGGGGGTCAGCGTGAGCTGCGTGATGCCGGGCCCCGTCGCGACCGAACTCGGGGCCGGGATCGGATCGGCCCGCGGGATGGGCGCCCTGCAGCCCAGCCAGGTCGCTGCAGAAATACTGGACTCGTTCGAAAGTGAGAAGCCCGAAATCTGGGTGCCCTCGCTTGCACGCATCCTCTCCATACCGGCCAACATGCTGCCGATCTCGGGTCGCGACTGGATGATGCGGGCACTGAAGGCGGATGATGCCCTGGCCGGCGCAGATCACGTCAGAAGGGCCGAGTACGAGAAGAAGGCCGTACAGAAACCATAGGCCGAATTCTTCGGTATCCTGCCTTGGCGGACCGGCTGCGGCCGGACGGCCGGACCGGCCGTTTAGTCACCGCTTTTAGACCACCCACCAGCCCCACTCCCAGCACAGGCAGCGCAGAGAGATGACTGAATTTGCCCCGTCGACGCCGTCCAAGGACGGTCTGTACGACCCCACATTCGAACATGACGCCTGCGGGGTCGCGATGGTCGCGCGCCTCGACAACGAGCCGCGCCACGAAGTCGTCCGCCAGGGGCTGCTGGCGCTGGAGAATCTCGAGCACCGGGGTGCGGCGGGCGCCGACCCCAGAACCGGCGACGGCGCCGGCATCCTGATACAGATTCCCGACCGGTTCTTCCGCTCAGAGGCCGGGTTCGCGCTCCCGCCGGCCGGGCAGTACGGAGTCGCGATGTGCTTTCTGCCGCGCGATGACGTCCGCCGGCTGGAGCTCCAGACCCGGATCGCCGAGGCAGTGGGGGAAGAGGGACAGGTCGCGATCGGCTGGCGGGACGTGCCGGTGGACCCGGACCACGTTGGTGACACAGCGAACGAAGTCCGCCCTCACGTCGCCCAGCTGTTCGTCAGCTCGGGCGACGCGGAAGGGGCCGACCAGGACGCCTTCGAGCGCAAGCTCTACGTGATCCGCAGGGTCTGCGAGATCGAGTTCGGCGAGGAGCTGTACATCGCTTCGTTTTCCTCCCGGACGATCGTCTACAAGGGGATGCTGATCTCCTACCAGGTGCCCGGCTTCTACCCGGAGCTGCGCGACGAAAGGATGAGCTCGGCGATGGCGCTGGTCCATTCCCGGTTCTCGACCAACACCTTCCCCAGCTGGGACCTGGCCCACCCGTTCCGCCTGATCGCCCACAACGGCGAGATCAATGCCCTGCGCGGCAACATCAACTGGATGCGGGCCCGCGAATCCCAGCTGGCCTCGGAGCTGTTCGGTGAGGATCTCGAGAAGGTGATGCCGATCGTCCGCCCCGACGGTTCGGATTCAGCCACCTTCGACAACGTGCTCGAACTGCTGATGCTCTCGGGCCGGTCGCTGCCGCACGCGGCGATGATGATGATTCCCGAGTCGTACCGGAACCGCAGCGACCTCTCGGACGAGCTGAAGGGCTTTTACGCCTTCCACTCCTGTCTGATCGAACCCTGGGACGGTCCGGCGGCCGTCGCCTTCACCGATGGTCGGGTGATCGGAGCCACCCTGGACCGGAACGGACTGCGTCCCGGACGCTGGGTCGAGACCGACGACGGCATGGTCGTGCTCGGCTCCGAAATCGGGCTGCTCGACATCGAGCCGGAAAACATCAAGCGGCTGGGGCGCCTTCAGCCGGGCAAGTTGTTCCTGGTCGACCTCGAAAAGCACCGGATCATCGAAGACAAAGAGTTCAAGCGCGAAATCGCGACCCGGCAGCCGTACCGGGAGTGGTTCGACCGGGCCTCGGTCCATTTCGATGACCTGCCGACCGCATACGTGACCATGACCGGGGTCCAGCCGACCTCGAGAAGACAACTCGCCTTCGGCTACACACAGGAGGACCTGAAGGTCCTGATCACTCCGATGGCCGCCAACGGGGCCGAGCCGATCGGCTCGATGGGCAACGACTCGGCGCTGCCGGTCCTCTCCGACAACCGGCCGCCGCTGTTCAGCTACTTCAAGCAATTGTTCGCCCAGGTGACCAACCCGCCGGTTGATCCGATCCGGGAAGAAGTGGTGATGAGCCTTGCCACCGGAGTCGGCTCCGAAGTGAACCTGCTGACCGAGTCCGAACGCCACGCCCACCAACTCTGCCTCGACCAGCCGATCCTGATGAACCAGGAGATGGAGACGATCAGGCACGTCAACCACGACATCTTCCGCGCCGACACGATCGACATCACCTGGGATGTTGCCGAGGGCCCCGAAGGTCTCGCCACCCGGTTGCAGGCCGTTTCGGAAGAGGCCGAGGAAGCGATCGAGCGGGGCTTCAACATCCTGATCCTCTCCGACCGCCGGATGGGCCCCCGCCGCGTGCCGATCCCCTCGCTGCTGGCCGTCGGGGCGGTTCACCATCATCTGGTCCGTTCCGGAACACGACTCCGCGCCGGCCTGATCCTCGAATCCGGGGAGCCGCGCGAGGTCCACCACATGGCGACCCTGATCGGCTACGGATCCAGCGCGATCAACCCCTACCTGATGCTGGATTCGGTCGACGAGCTGGTGATCCAGGGCAAGGTCCCCGGAATGGACTCGCCTGAGCGCGCACAGCGCAACGTCGTCAAGGCGATCGGCAAGGGCCTCCTGAAGACGATCTCGAAGATGGGCATTTCCACGATCCAGTCGTACTGCGGCGCCCAGATATTCGAAGCGGTCGGGCTCGAACCCGAGATGATCGACCGCTACTTCACCGGTACCGCCTCAAGGATCGGGGGCGTGGGGGTCGAAGTCATCGCCCGCGAGACCCTCGACCGCCATTCGCTGGCCTATCCCGGGGTACACGAAGAGCTTCTGCCGGTCGGTGGGACCTACTACTGGCGCCGGGACGGCGAATTCCACCAGTGGAACCCCGAGACCGTCGCCCTGGTCCAGCATGCGGTCAGGGGCGAAGGTGGAGACCCCCAGGCGACCTACGACGAATTCGCCCAGCAGGTGAACGAGGTAGCGGTGAAGCGCGCGACCCTGCGCGGCCTGTTCAACCTGAATCCGGCCGGTGACCCGGTGCCGCTGGACGAGGTCGAACCGGCGAGCGAGATCGTCCGGCGCTTTGCCACCGGCGCGATGTCGCTTGGCTCGATCTCCAGGGAATCCCACGAGAACCTGGCGATCGCGATGAACCGGCTGGGCGGCAAGTCAAACACCGGGGAGGGGGGAGAGGATCCGGTCCGGTTCAGCCCCGATGACAACGGGGACCTGCGCCGCTCGGCGATCAAGCAGGTCGCCTCGGGCCGTTTCGGGGTGACGATCCACTACCTGTCCAACGCCGACCAGCTGCAGATCAAGATGGCCCAGGGGGCCAAGCCCGGCGAAGGCGGGCAGCTGCCGGGGCACAAGGTCGACCAGTACATCGGGTCGGTCCGGCACACGACCCCCGGAGTCAGCCTGATCTCGCCGCCGCCGCACCACGACATCTACTCGATCGAGGATCTCAAGCAGTTGATCTACGACCTGCGCTGTGGCAATCCCGAGGCCTCCGTCTCGGTCAAGCTCGTAGCCGAGGTGGGTGTGGGCACGGTCGCGGCCGGGGTGGCCAAGGCCAACGCCGACCACGTACTGATCGCCGGTCACGACGGTGGCACCGGCGCATCGCCTCTTTCTTCGATCCAGTCTGCCGGGATCCCCTGGGAGATCGGCCTTGCGGAAACCCAGCAGACCCTGATCAAGAACGACCTGCGCTCGAGGATCACGGTTCAGACCGACGGCCAGCTGAAGACCGGCCGGGACGTTGTGATCGCCGCCATGCTCGGGGCCGACGAGTACGGATTCTCTACCGCCCCGCTGATCGCTTCGGGCTGCATCATGATGCGTGCCTGCCACCTGAATACCTGTCCGGTCGGCATCGCCACCCAGGACCCGGAACTCCGCCGCAGGTTCGAGGGACAGCCCGAGCACGTCGTCAACTACTTCTTCTTCGTAGCCGAAGAGGCCCGCCTGATCATGGCGGAACTCGGGCTGCGCTCGTTCGACGAGATGATCGGGCGGAGTGACCTGATCGAGGCGGCTGACGCGGTGGACCACTGGAAGGCCCGTGGCATCGATCTGAGCGGGATCCTCGCGTTCCCCGAGGGCGTTCCCGACGACGCGCCCCGCCGGCAGACCCGTGACCAGGAATCGGTGCTCGACGAGAACCTCGACTGGTCTCTGATCGAGCAGTCGAAGCCGGCCATCGAGAGCGGGGAGCCGGTCTCGATCGAGTGCGAGGTGAGAAACGTCGACCGCTGTGTGGGCGGCATCCTTTCGAACGCGATCGCCACCCGCTACGGAGCCGACGGCCTGCCCGAAGATACGATCGAAGTGAAGATGACGGGTTCGGCCGGGCAGTCATTCGGGGGCTGGCTGGCGCCCGGAGTCTCGTTCAAGTTACGCGGCGAGGTCAATGACTACGTCGGCAAGGGGCTTTCCGGTGGAATCATCGCCGTTTCGCCTCCCGAGGGAGTCAACTTCCAGCCCGAGGAAAACGTCCTGGTCGGAAACACCGCGCTCTACGGCGCGACCGACGGTCGCGCCTTTTTCCGGGGAATGGGTGGCGAGCGGTTCGCCGTCCGCAACTCAGGCGCCACGGCGGTTATCGAGGGGGTCGGGGACCACGGCTGTGAATACATGACCGGTGGCGTCGTGGTCGTCCTCGGACCGACCGGACGCAATTTCGCCGCCGGGATGAGCGGCGGCATCGCCTACGTATATGACGAGGACGGCGAATTCGCCACCCGGGCCAACCCGACCATGCTTGACCAGCTCGAACAACCGGCCGATGAGGACCTGATCGAGCTGCGGCAGCTGGTCGAGGAGCATCTCGAGCGGACCGACTCGGATCTGGCCCGCCAGGTCCTGGATGCCTGGGACGACTGCTCGTCGAGGTTCGTCAAGGTCTTCCCGGCCGACTACAAAAGGGTTCTGGCCGAGCGGGAGGCCGAATCGGCAGAACAGGCGGCCGCAACCGCAGAAGCCTCCAAGTTGGTCGTTTCGGCCGAGAAAGGGGCCTGAACGTGGGCGAGCTGGGTGGATTCCTCGAGATTGAAAGGGCGGGCATCCCTTACCGGGATCCGTCCGAGCGGGCCGACGACTACAAGGAGTTCGTGGTCAAGCGCCCGGACGACGAACTGGCCGATCAGGGGGCGCGCTGCATGGACTGCGGCGTTCCGTTCTGCCACAACGGCTGCCCGCTCGGCAATCTGATTCCCGACTGGAACGACCTGGTCTATCGCGGCCGCTGGCAGGACGCGATCCGGCAACTCCACGCGACCAACAACTTCCCCGAGTTCACCGGCAGACTCTGCCCGGCACCCTGCGAGGCCGCCTGCGTGCTGGAGATCAGGGAGAACAGTGCGGTCACGATCAAGCAGATCGAGCAGTCGATCGCCGACCGGGCATGGAAGGAGGGCTGGATCCGGGCGCAGCCCCCCAAGCGCGTGACCGGCCACACGGTGGCGGTGGTCGGCTCGGGGCCGGCCGGGATGGCGGCCGCGCAGCAGCTCCGCCGGATCGGTCACAAAGTGACACTTTTCGAGCGGGACGAGGCGGCCGGAGGGCTGGTCCGGTTCGGCGTACCCGACTTCAAGATCGAAAAG
>JBGUDX010000088.1:0-6293 GCA_041821645.1 Acidobacteriota bacterium | reverse complement strand
GGGTGACGGTCGGGCTGGGCGGCGGAATCAACCTCAGTGCGGCGATCAATCGGGTCCGTCCCCGGATTTCGACGCAGTGACCAGGTAGTTGGCACTCATCGAACCGGAGGCGGGAAACCGGGCATTCGGCGGAAAGTGGCGGTCGAGCCACTCCGTGACGGTGTTCACGAATCGCACGAGCAGGCGCCCCGGCCACGTTCCGGGCATCTTCTGCCCGAACTCATCGGCGAACTGGGCCGCGATGTAGCCGAGGCAGGCGATCACGTTGCCCTGGGAAACGATCTTCACCGAGTCCCAGTCGCCCGACTCGCCGACGATTCGAAGTAGCCCGGAATGGGTCCATCGCCAGTAGTCGCGGTCGCTTTCGGGCGGGTCCGGATGGTAGAGAAAGACCCCGTGTGTAGAGATCAGGGCGACGCCCCCGGGAGCCAGGACCCGTTGAATCTCCTCGAGTGCCCGCACCGGATCATCGACGTGTTCGAGGACCTGGGTGCAGAGGACCAGGTCAAATGATCCGTCGCTGCATGGAAGGTCTTCGGCAACTCCGACCCGGTCCACCTTGGGACCGTCGACCGCATCCACTCCAAAATAGCTCGAGGCACGATTCACGAACAGGGGTAGGTACGGCTTGTTTCCGCAGCCGATATCCAGCACCCGCAGACCGGTCCGCTCTCCCAGAAGCCGTCCCGATTCGGATACCAGCTGCTCGGCCAGCGGTTTCAGCACGAGGTAGTGACGATCCGAGCGATCCGGTTCGCGGCGGTCCGGCTCGGGCCAGACGGCAACCTCGCCCGGCGATGGAAGATCTGCCTCGGACATCTAGGAGGCGGTCAGCTTCCGATGGTCCCAGCTGGCGGTCCGTACGGGCTTGAACTGGAGTGCAACCCGTTTCGGTACCTGCGGGGCGAAGACATCACGGGCGGTGTCGACATCGACTCCGATCCGGTCGGCGTAGCGCACCCCGAGTTCCGCCGCAAAGGCGCCCACCACATCGGGGTCGCGATGGATGACCGTCTCGGCTTCAACCATCACCCCTCTCAACTCGGCGTAGCTGTCACCGGCTTCAATCAGCGCGGTCGCCCTGTTGTCACGCTCAAGGTTCTTGACCTTCTGGGACTTGCCGAACGTCCAGGCCCAGACCTCACCGTCACGCTCGACGTACCAGAGCGGCATCGAATGAGGCCAACCGCGGCGGCCGTTGCTCGATACGACAGCGACGTAATTCTCAGCCATCAGGGCGATCACTTCGTCCTGACCGAGCTCGATCTGCTTTCGTCGGCTCATCCTCGGGACCTGATCAGACCTGGCCGCCGGTGAGCTTGACCAGAGCCGGCCAGGCCTTCTTCTGCTTCAGGCCGGGCGCGTACCTGAACAGGCCGATCGTGTAGCAGAAGTTGCAGTTCTGGCCGTTTGGATCGGTGTCCTTCCAGGAGAACCAGTAGGCGCTGTCGATCTTGTACTTCTTACGGTTCTTGATCAGGAAGTTGAGCGCCGAAGTCAGCTGCGCGGCCTGCTTTTTCTGGTTGCCCGACAGGAAGGCGTTGCTCGCCGGCTTGCCCGAACCCCAGCCGATCTCGGTCACGTTGATCGGCTTGCGTTTGTAGCCGGCCTTGTTCGCGGCCTTGCGGTAGTCGGCGATCAGCTTCTTCAGAGCCCCGGTGCCCGGTGAATAGGGATGGAGTGCGAGCGAGTCGATGTACCTCGGTTTGACGTACCTGCCGAGCTGCCTGATGAATGCAGGCGCCGCGACCGCCTTCTTCTTCGGACCCTTCGGCCGCCCGAACAGCCCGGAGACCATCACCTTGGCGCCTGGATCGTTCGCACGGATCACGTCGGACGCAGATTTCAGGACCTTGGAGTACTTCTTCGCCGAGACCGGATTCGAGAAGTAGAAGAAATTGACCTCGTTCCAGATCTGCCACTCTCGAATCGGCGGCTTAAGGCTGAAGGCCTGTTCGGGCTCGTCCCAGAAGGGATCGTCCCAGAAGCTTCCGTTCTTGCCGTAGCGCTGGACCGCAGCAGCGACAAAATTGCGCCAGGCAGCCAGCTGGCTCGCGGTGCCCGGCAGAGTCGTGGTCTTTTTTGCCACCCAGCCCGGGGTGGCATAGAGAACGGGCAGCACCGGCAGGTTGTTGACCGCGCCGGCCTTCACGGCCTCATCCAGCAGACCCCAGTTAAAGCTGCCACCGCCGTTCGGCTGAACTTGGTCCCAGGAAACCGGGACCCGGATAGAGCCGATCCCGCCCTGCGCCATCTTCGAGGTGTCATCCGCGTCGAACCCCTCCTGTGGAGCGATGCCAATGAAGCCCTTTGGCGCCTTGGGCCCGGGCGCCGCGGTTGTACCGCTGGCCCCCAGCGAGAGTGCGGCGATCAGCACAGCGCCGGCCAGCGCGAGAGGGACCGTCGCCCTGGGTATTTCAAACCCCTTGCCATCACCACGTCGGTGGATCCAGACGGCGAAGCCGAATCCCGCGAGAACGAGCACGACCGCCGCGATCAGAAGAAGCGGCACGCCGCTGCCGGCCAGTTCACTGCCCCCCGGGCTCTGGCCGGAGGTCGGCCCCGGGCCGTCGCCGCCGACCGGAATCGGCTGGTACTCGTACTGGACCGCGGCGGGCGATGAGCCTGCAGCCGCCGGCTGAGCCGCGACCGCGAGAATCAATAGCGGCATAATCAGGCTTATCATCACGGGTCGAAAAAGTCTTGGCATGGGTGGCGAATCTCTCGGATCGGGAACTCGGTCACTTTGACGAACCGGGCGGCGGGAGCCTGGGGTCTGCTGCGACCGAAACACGTGGTCGCCATCGCGGTTGCGGTTGCGGCAACCGTCCTGGCGCTCAACTACGGAGGATACGGTACCGACTACACGGCGGCGGCAGCCGTTTTGCTGTGGATCGTGACAATCGTCGGGCTCGGAACGGCGATCCTCCCGCGGGCCGGGATCGATACTCCGGCACTGATCGCGATGGTTCTGCTTCTGGCTCTGTCCGGCTTCACCGCCATATCGATCTCCTGGGCCGATGATGCCGGCCTGGCCTACGCCCGGACCGTCCAGATGCTCGCCGTGTCGGGCGTCTTTCTGGTCGTCCTGCTCTTCTCGAAACCGGGTGAAGGCAAAGGCTGGCTCTGGGGCCTGACCGCCGGGCTCGGCGTGGTCATCATCCTGGCTGCATTCAGCCGGTTCATACCCGGAATCGGAGACGATGACCAGTTGACCAGACAACTAGGCAGCATCGTCGGCGGCCGGCTTTCCTGGCCGCTCGGCTACTGGAACGCCACAGGAACGGCGGCGGTAATGCTGGTCATGGCCTGCCTCTGGCACTCCGGGCATGACCCCCGCGCAACGATCCGCAAGGCGGCCAACGCGGCGATGCCGCTGATCGCGGTCGTGCTCTACCTGTCCGCCTCCCGCGGGGCGCTGATCGCACTCACGGTCGGGATCGCGCTGATCATCGCTTTCGGTCCGCACCGCCGCCGGCTCGGCACGACTGTGCTCATCGGCGTTCTCGGCTCGGCGCCGGCGGTGCTGCTTGCCTCACAACTCTCGGCCGTCGCGCACGCCGACACCGGCTCGCAGGCAACCGTCCAGGGGCTGATCCTGCTGGCGGCCACGGCACTCTGTTGCGTCGCGATCTATTTCCTGAGAGACCCGCTGGAACGGTGGGTCTCCCGGCAGAGACCGGCGCGGCGTCAGGTGAGGATCGGGCTCATCGCTCTCGCCGCTGTACTGGTCGGGCTGATCATCGCCTCGGATCCGGTGGAACGGATCAGCTCGTTCAGCTCGATCCCGTTCACCGGGATCGAGGGCACCGACGACCGCACCTTCGCCACCAAACACCTGCTGAGCCAGAGCGGCAACGGAAGATGGCAGCTCTGGGAGAGCGCGATTCGAGCCTTCGAATCGCAGCCCTTCGGCGGGATCGGCGCCGGCGGTTACGAGGCCTGGTTCAAGACGGACGGGTCATTCTGGATGAAGACCATCGAGGTTCACTCGCTGCCGTTCCAGGTACTGGCTGAACTCGGGCTGGCCGGGTTCCTCATGCTCACCGGTTTCGTCGGCATCATTCTCTACCACGGCTGGCGCCGCCTCTACGATCCCGCGCTGAACGCGCCGCGCGACGGTGGCGAGCCGTCGCGCCGAACCGAGCTGGTCGCCTTCCTGGCGATCCTCGTGGCCGGCGGGATCTCTGTCTCGGTCGACTGGACCGGCGACTTTCCCCTGATCTTCGCGACCCTGCTGATCTGCTGCGCCGCGATGGTCGGCCCGCTCTACGGCCCGCGCCGCGACAGCGTGCCCGGTAGTGAGGCCGGCGCGAATACCGGTGGTGAGGCTGCCGCCGGAGCCAATGCGGAGGCCGGTAGTGAGGCTGCCGCTGATATCGGCGCCGAGGCCGGCGAAGCAACCGAAAAGCCGGCTGGCAAAACGGTCGAACCCGGGAAGACGGCCGCCCCGCGCAGCGCGGTGAGGCTGCTCGTGATCGCCGGGGTAATCCTGTTTGGGGGAGCGGCCGTGGTGGCTGCCACCCGGCAGTACCAGTCGAGCCGGGCGATCGAACAGAGCCGGTCGGCCTTCGCCGACGGAGACGGCAGCAGGGCTCTCGAGAGCGCCGGCAAGGCCGTTTCGGCCACCCCGTTTTCGGGGGCCGGCTACGCCCAGATGGCGCTGGTCCAGGAGATGCTCGGCAACCTCAGCGGGGCACTGGCCAGTGCCACGCTCGCTACCGAAAAAGCGCCTACCAACGATTCCTACTGGCTGCTCCGGGCCCGGATAGAGGCAAAGCTGGGGCTGACTTCCTCCTATGGAGCCTCGGTCAGCAGGGCGAGACTGCTCAATCCCCGAGCCGCATACTGGAGGGAGTTCGAGCGCAACGTCGCCGAATCCCTGGAACAGATTCGCTGACCCGGCGGGTCACCGGCCCAGGCGGCACCGTCGCTCAGATGTCGTGAGTGAAGTCGAGCAGCCGGTACCAGGCCGGCTTCGCCTTCCCGTCGACGTCGAACAGGCCGGTCTCGCGGCAGAACGAACAGGTCACGGATTCCGGGGGGAGGTCGGACCAGCTGAACCAGTAGACCGCATTCAGCCTCAGTTCCCGGCGGTGTCTCAGATATGCCCGGTAAGCGGAAGTCAGCTGGACGGCCTGGGCCTGGAGGCCGCCTTTGCCGAACGAAGTAGTGGCATCCGACCCCCAGCCGAGCTCGGTCACCATCAGGCGCTTGTTTCGCTGCCGGTGACGGTCCATCACCCTGCGGAGCGGGAAGGTCCGGCGGACCGATTTCCGGGTGGTAGTTGCGTAGGGGTGGATCGCGGCGATGTCGAAGCTCTCTCGGAATCCCGGTTGCCGGTAGAGCTCCTTCATGAACTTCGGGGCCGCGATCCCGGCCCCGTTGCGGGGGCGGGAATAGAGCCCGGCGGTCACGATCCGGGCCCTGGCGTCGGTTTTCCTGATCGCCCGGGCCGAGATCCTGATCAGCTTCGCGTACTTCGGAGCCGAGACCGGCCGCGCCCAGTACTTGATGTTGGGTTCGTTCCAGACCTGCCAATCGCGGATCGGGCGTTCCGGAAGGCCGGGGTGATCGCGCCAGAAGCTGCCGTCGGATCCGTAGCGCTTGACGGCTTCCCTCAGGAACTGCTTCCAGTGGTAACGGGCGTACCCGTTCCAGATCGGCAGCCGGCGGCGGTTCCCGGCCAGCCATCTCGGCGTGTTGTAGAAGACCGGGAGCAGCTTGATCCCGCGCTCGGCGGTGACCTCGACCAGCGAGTCAACGGCCCCCCAGTCGAAGTTGCCGTCGCCGCGGCGGTCGACGGACCCCCACTCGATCGTCGCCCGGTAAGAACCGAGTCGGCCCCAGGCCATCTTGTCGAAATCGGCCTGGCTCATCGGCTCCTGGGTCATGACACCGAAGAACGGGCTGGGCGCGGGATCGGCGGCGGCGGCCGTTCCGCCACGCCCGGCGATCAGGAAAACGAGCGCCGCAAGCAGCAGGATCCCGCTGACCATGGCAGCGCCCGGTCGGGACACCGACGGCACCCGTACTCTGCGAACCCCCCGCAGACCGGCCCTATGCTGCTCGACACCTGATTTCATCCGCTGCACCCATCTGCCGTCTGGCTTCCGGCTTGAATGATCTCTACTGGCGAAACCCGCACGCCGGGGTCTAGTTTCGCTCCGCCCCTCGAGGCGCCCCGCTCTTCGGGACGGCTCTGGGGCCGGTCCCGTCCCGTACTGACGGCCGTACCCGGGCGCGCGCGGCGCCATCGGCGGACCCGCAAACCCTACTCGCCCAGATCAACC
>JBGUDX010000087.1:0-6304 GCA_041821645.1 Acidobacteriota bacterium | reverse complement strand
CTGCTCAAGTACGTGGGCATGAACCCCGTGGTGGTCCATGGCGGCGGGCCAGAGATCACCGAATACATGAACCGGATGGGCATGGAAGTCAGGTTCCACCACGGACTCCGGGTCTCCGACGCCGAGACCGTGGAAGTGGCGAAGATGGTCCTGCTGGGCAAGGTGAACGCCGATCTGGTTCAGCGACTCAACCGGGCCGGCCAGCCCGCGGTCGGCCTCTCGGGCGAGGACGGGTCGCTGTTCGAGGTGGCTCCGGTGGCCAATGCCGAGGAGGTCGGCTTCGTCGGTGAGATCGAGCGGGTTGACATCGACGTGCTCAACCACATCGCCGAGGACTACATCCCGGTGATCGCGTCTTCGGCATCCGACCGGGACGGCAACTCATACAACGTCAACGCCGACGAGGCCGCCGGAAAGGTGGCAGCGGCGCTCGGCGCTTACAAGACGATCTTCCTCACCGACATAGTTGGCTGGCTCGAGGATCCGGACGATGAGTCGACCAGGATCTCGGAGGCTACGGTCGCCGAGGTGGAGTCGGCCCTGCCCTCGATCTCGGGCGGGATGCGGCCGAAGCTGGGCGCCTGTATAGACGCGATCCGCGGCGGCGCCCAGAACGCCCACATCATTGACGGACGCCGGCCGCATTCGCTGCTGCTCGAGCTGTTTACCGTGGCCGGGATCGGAACGAAGGTTAACCCGTGAGGGGAGACCTCAGGGAGCGCGAACGGCGCTACCTGATGAACACGTACAAGCGGGCCGAGGTCGAGTTCGTCCGCGGCGACGGTGCGCTGCTCTACGACTCGGACGGTGCCGAGTATCTCGACTTCCTCGGGGGAATCTCGGTCACTTCCGTCGGCCATTGCCGCCCCGAAGTCGTGACCGCGGTTTCCGAACAGGCCGGCCGGCTGATGCATGTCTCGAATCTCTTCTACACCTCTCAGATGATCGACCTTGCCGAACGACTGTCGGACTCGTCGCTCGGGGGGCCGGTCTTCTTCTGCAATTCGGGCACCGAGGCGAACGAGTGCGCGATAAAGATCGCCCGGAAGAAGGCCCACATGCGAGGGGTCGAACTCCCCCGGATGATCACCTTCGAAGGGGATTTCCACGGGCGGAGCTACGGCTCGCTCTCGGCCACGCCCCGGCTCAACGAAAACCCGGCATTCGGCCCCATGCTGCCGGGGTTCACCGCGGTCCCGTTCAATGATCCGGACGCCCTCAGGGCCGCGGCCGCCCCCGACCTCGCCGCGGTCATGCTCGAGGTCATCCAGGGCGAGGCCGGCGTCTTCCCGGTGTCGGATGATCTGCTGGCGACCGCCCGGGAGATCTGTGACCGGCACGATGCGCTTCTGGTGATCGACGAAGTCCAGACGGGAGTGGGCCGCACCGGATCGCTGTGGGCCTATCAACAGGGCCCGGTGAGGCCCGACCTGATCACCGTCGCCAAGGCGCTCGGCGGCGGGACCGCGATCGGTGCCTGCATCGGCACACCTGAGTCGGGAAGCGTGCTCGAGCCCGGTGACCATGGCTCGACCTTTGCCGCGGGCCCGGTCGCGTCATCGGCCGCACTGGAGGTTCTCGAACTGGTTGACCGCCCCGACACCCTGAGGCACATTCGCGATCTCGGCGGGCGCCTGGCCAGGGATCTGGCCGGGCTCGACGGAGTCCATGAGGTCCGGGGGAGGGGACTCATGCTCGGCGTGGGCCTCGAGCCGGGAATCGATTCGGCCGGGCTCGCGGCGGCTCTGCTGGCCGACGGAATGGTGGTCAACGCTCCCCGCCCGGACACCCTCCGCCTCATGCCACCGTTCGTGTTGACCGCCGAACAGGCCGATCTGGCGGTGGACAAGGTGGCGTCGGCGCTGTCCGGAACCGAGGCGAAATGACCCAGCAAGTAGCATCAGGCCCGTAAAAAGCAGCCGGAGGTAACCAGGATGAACGACGACCCGACCCGAACAATGAGAGATGACGAAGACCAGCCCTCCCGGAGCGATGACTCCGGAGGAGGCCAGTACTCGCCCGAGGACAAGCAGCGCCACCTGCGCAACCTGATCATCGGCTTGGTGGCGGTGATCGTCGGCCTGGTGATCGCGGTGATCGTGATCGCCTCCACCGGTGACGACTCTTCGACCCCCGAGCCCACCGGCACCACCACGCCTGCGGTCCCCGTGACCCCGACCGGCGATACCGGATCGACCGGGACCACCGCAACCACCGGCTCCGACAGCGGCGGGGTGACCCCGCCCGATACCGGTAGCGATTCTGGCGGAACCGCCCCGGTCGAGCCCGATACGAGCGGGACCGACAGCGGGGGAGTGACGCCGCCGGCCGACGAGGGCAACAGCGGCGGCATCGGGCCCTGATCGATGACTGAAATTTCCCTTGACTCACTTCCGCAGCCGGTTGCGACTTACGAGGCGAAGCCGGAGGAGGTAAACCGGGTGCTGCTGCTCTATTCGGGCGGCCTCGATACCAGCGTGATGCTGCACTGGATTCAGGAGGCCTACGGGGCGGAGGTCGTGACCCTGACGATCAACCTCGGGCAGCCCGGTGAGGACTACTCCGCGATCATCGACAAGGCAGAATTGATGGGGGCGGCCGAGACCGTGGTGATCGATGCCCGCGAGGAGTTCGCCGAGGACTACGTGCTTCGGGCGATCAAGGCGAACGCGCTCTACGGAGGCGGATATCCGCTGTTCACCTCGCTCGGCCGGCCGCTGATCGGCAAGCTGGGCGTAGAGGTGGCCGCCCGCACGGGGTGTGACACCCTGGCCCACGGCTGTACCGGCAAAGGAAACGACCAGGTTCGCCTGGAGGCCACCGTGGCCGCACTCAACCCGGATCTGAAGATGATCGCCCCGGTCCGTTCCTGGCAGATCGGCCGCGACGAGGAGCTTGCCTACTGTCACAAGCACGGCATCCCGCTCAAGTACGACAGCACCGAGGATGCGCCGCCTTATTCGATCGACGACAACCTCTGGGGCCGTTCCTCCGAAGGCGGCACCATCGAGAATCTGGACTCGCCGCCGCCGGAAGACGTGTTTCAGCTGGTGACCCGGCCGGAGCTGGCACCGGACGAGCCCGAGACGGTCTCGATCGGGTTCGAGGCCGGACGGCCGGTCAGCTTCAACGGCGAGAGCATGGATCTTGTGCCCCTGTTCGAGGCGGCGGCCGATGCGGCCTGTCGGCACGGGGTAGGGATCGTCGATCACATCGAGGACCGGATCGTCGGGCTCAAGGTCCGTGACCTGTATGAGGTCCCGGCGGCCACGGTGGTGCTGGCCGCCCACCAGGAGCTCGAGAAGCTGGTCTCGACGATCCACCAGAACAACTTCAAGCATTCGCTCGACCGGCACTGGGCCTATCTCACCTACGCCGGTCTCTGGCACGAGCCGCTACGGCATGATCTCGACGCCTACATGGACTCGGCCAATGAGTTCGTGACCGGCGAGGTCTCGGTCAAGCTGTTCAAGGGCTTGGCCACTCCGACCATACGCAAGTCGCCGTACGCTCTCTACGATGAGAGCCTGGCCTCGTTCGGCGAGTCGGGCGGTGAGTTCTCCCAGAGTGCGAGCCCGGGGTTCATCGAACTGTTTTCCCTGCAGAGCCGGATGGCCCAGCAGATCCGCAATCGAGAGGAAAAGCCGTGATCTACAACCTGATCGGTCGAATCGTCGTCAAGCTCTCCTGGCTCTACCTGAAGCGCAAGGTGCCGGTTCGCACCGTCGCCGTCACGGGGGTGGGGGTCGCGGTCGGAATCACCGCCCTCGGAGTGGCCGGTTACCTGGCCACTCGCGAAGTGCCCGAGGCCTGAATCGGCCTGGATCGAGGCCGCAATCGATCTTGCGGGTTGATGCCGGCCTGAAGTAGCCGGAGGCCTCGTAGGCTACGGTGAGGGTTGGTTTTGGCTTCAACTCCCATCCTCAGCGACTCGGGCCGGAGAACGGCTTGAGCAGGCGTCTTTCACTTCTGGCGGCCGGTCTGGCCGCCTCGATTATGGCTGCCCTGGCTCCGGTCGCGGCATCGGGAGGGGTTGAGAAGCTCGAGCGGGATTCGGCTTCGGCCCGGGAGAAAGTCGAGCAGATCACCGGACAGCTGAATGACGGCCGGGCCGACTATCAGGCGGCCAGCCAGCGGGCCGAGGCCTCGAGCGCCCGCGAGGCGCGGATGAGCCTGCTGTTGGCCAACGGAGCCGAGCGCGCAGCGACGCTCGAGCAGCGGGTTGCGGCATCCAGGGCGGGGTTGAAGCAGGCCAGGGAGCGACTGGCCCGGGCGCGCCGCGTTCTGTCCGATCGGCTGGTGGCCATCTACATGTCAGGAACTCCCGAGTTGAGTGTGCTGATTCTCGGGGCCTCTGACTACGGTGACCTGGCATCGCGCGACGCCTACCTGGAGGCGGTCAGTGAAGCCGACGCGCGACTGGCGTCGCGGGTCCGCGAGGTACGGGGTGAGTTCGAAACCGAGGTCGGGCGGCTTGACCGGCGCAAGGCCGCGGCGGACGCCCATGTTGCCGCCCTCGGGGCCGCCCGGGCCGGAATCGTGACGGCTCGTTCGGCCGCCGAAAACGCCGCCACGAGTCTGGCCTCGGAGAATTCCACCCGGCAGTCCGAGATAGGACAGCTCAGGTCGGACATCTCAGCCTGGGAGAAGGAGATCAGAAAACGCGAGGCGGTCAGCTCCGCCGAGGCCGAGGAGGAGGTTGCCCAGACACTCGGCGGCCCCTATGCGATCCCGACCTACATCGTGATCTGTGAGTCGGGTGGCAACTACGCGGCCCTGAACCCGTCGAGCGGCGCAGGCGGGGCCTATCAGATCCTGCCCTCCACCTGGGAGGCCTACGGGGGCGAGGGCCTGCCACACGAGGCCTCGAAGTCCGAGCAGGACAGGATTGCGGGCCTGATCTTCGCCGAATCCGGCACCTCGCCCTGGGTCTGCGGCTGAACGCCGGCCCCGGCCGCTACCTTGACGGGTAGGCGATCGCCGCGAGTTCGACCGGCCTCAGGAGCAGCCTGAGAACGCCGCTGTCGAGTCCCGCGAGGCCGCCCTTCTTCAGCTTGATCGAGGCTCCGGTCAGTCGGGCGACTTCAGCGGAGAGCACCGGCTCATGCCCGACCAGGAGCACGCTACCCCGGCCCGCGACGAGGTCCAGGGTGTCGTAGTCACCGGCTCCGATCGGTTCGGATATCTCCGGGTCGGGGTCGAGCGCCTCGCAGGCGAGCACGGCTGTGTCCCGGGCCCTCACCCGAGGACTGGTCAGGCAGAGATCCACCGCGAGTCCGATCCGGGCGATCGCCAGGCCGGCGGCTTCCGCCTGGGCCTCGCCTTTGGTGGTGAGGCGTCGCGCGGCATCTCCGTCGCCCCGGTCGGGTTCGGCCTCACCGTGTCTCAGTATCAGGATCACACCGCGATCGTAGCGCGACGGCGGGTGGCCGCCGACCTGCGGGGGCCTCCGGACTGTCCCCGGAAGTTGCGTAATCGCCGCGTTCCCGGCCCCGGTGTCGTCAGGTCGAGTTGCCATCATGGCCAGGAATGAATTCGAGCACATCATCGCGGCCACAGGTGGCCCATCTGCACGTTCACAGTGAGCACTCGGTGCTGGACGGCGCCTGCAATATCAAGGAGATGGCGGCCCGGGCGGCGGAACTGGACATGCCCGCGCTCAGCCTGACCGACCACGGGGTCATGAACGGCGCCCTGGACCTCTACAAGGCCTGCCGGGCCAACGACGTCAAACCGATCATCGGGATCGAGGCCTACTACGTGGACGATCGTCGCGCGGTCAAGGAGCAGACCCGATACGAGCGCAACCACCTCACTCTGCTGGCCGAAACCGACACCGGTTTCCGCAACCTGGTCGCGCTCAGTTCAGAGGGGTTCCTCGAGGGATACCACCGCGGCAAGGCGAACATCGACATGGAGCTGCTCGACCGTCACTCCGAGGGCGTGATCGCTCTCACCGGCTGCCTGCAGGCCCGTTTTGTCAAGCGGCTGGTCGAAGACCGGCCGGACGATGCCCGGGCTCATTTGGACGAATTGATCCAGGTCTTCGGCCCCGATCAGGTCTACATGGAGGTCCAGAAGAACAAAATCCCCGACCAGGACAAAGCCAACGAGCAGATCGCGCAGATCGCGCGCGAGGTCGGTCGGCCGCTGGTCGCCACGGCGGACGTCCACTACCTGCGGCGCGAGGACTACGACAATCACACGGCGCTGCTCTGCGTGCAGACCAGATCGACGCTCGACGACCCGAAGATGACCTTCGATACGAATGAGTTCTACCTCAAGGATGCCGCGGAGATGACCG
>JBGUDX010000086.1:0-6313 GCA_041821645.1 Acidobacteriota bacterium | reverse complement strand
CCCATCTCACCGCTGGCCGCCGAAGCCGGATCGAGTGACCCGGTGCCACCGCTTTCACCCCGGTCCCGCAGCGAACTCGCTCCGACCAGCAACAGGACGACGGCGATCAGCACATAGGCGAACGGCCGGCCTTTGAAGATCTCGGGCATGGCCCGACCCTGCCCCGCTGCGGATCAACGGTGGCACGACGAATGCATCAACACAATCACGAAACGGAGACCCGACCCGGGAGCCGGAGCCGGAGCCGGGCTCGCGGCCGGAAACCGGCCCGGACCGCCAGGCCGTTCAGGCCGGGCGGGCCACCAGATTGACCAGCTTGCCGGGGACCAGGATTTCCTTGACGACCTCGGACCCTTCGAGGTGGCGGGCCACGTTCCCGGCCGATCTGGCGGCAGCCAGGATCTCGTCCTTTTCGGCGCCTTCGGCGACCTCGATCCGGTCCCTGACCTTGCCGTTCACCTGGACCACGATCGTCACCGAATCGGTGCGCAGCATCTCCGGGTCGGCTTCCGGCCAGGGGGTTTCCCAGACCCGCTCGCCGGTCAGCCGCTCGTAGGCCTCGGCCGCCAGGTGCGGGGCGAAGGGCTGGATCAGCGAGGCCGCGGTCGCGGTCGCGAAGCGAAGCGTCTCCCGCCCGGCCTCATCTCCGATCAGATCGTCTTTGACCCGGTAGATCTCGTTGACCAGCTCCATCACCGCCGCGATCACCGTGTTGAACTGGAATCCGCGGTTGAAGTCACCGGTCGCCTTGCCGATCGCCCAATGGGCCTTTGCCAGAAGATCGCGGGCCTCGCCTTCGGCCTCAACTGCCGGTGCCGCCGGGTCGCTCGCCCGGGGCGGCGTGACTGACGCGACCTCGTCGGCGGCGCGCCACAGCCTGGCGAGGAAGCGATGAACGCCCTCGACCCCTTCGTCGGTCCAGTCCCCCCCGCGTTCGGGCGGGCCCATGAAGCAGACGTAGGTCCGGGCGGCGTCGGCCCCGTGACGGGCGACGTACTCGGCCGGGCTGACCGTATTGCCTTTCGACTTGGACATCTTGGCCCCGTCGCGGGTGATCATCCCCTGGGTGAACAGGTTGCTGAACGGCTCGACCACGCCGAGGTGACCCATGTCGGCCAGCGCCTTGGTGAAGAACCGGGCGTAGAGAAGGTGGAGGATCGCGTGTTCGACCCCCCCTATGTACTGGTCCACCGCCATCCAGTGGTCGGCACATTCGCGCGAGAACGCAGCCTCGTCGTTGTCCGGGTCCAGGTAGCGCAGGAAGTACCAGGACGAATCGACAAACGTGTCCATCGTGTCGGTCTCCCGCCGGGCGTCGCTGCCACATTCAGGACACCGGGTACTGACCCAGTCCGTTGCCGCCTCCAGCGGGCTCTTGCCTTTCGGCGCGTAGTCCTCGACTTCGGGAAGCTCGACCGGCAGCTGGTCTTCCGGCACCGGGACCGCGCCGCAGCGATCGCAGTAGACGATCGGGATCGGAGCGCCCCAGTAGCGCTGCCGCGAGACCAGCCAGTCCCGGAGGCGGTAGTTGATCGAGGCCTCGCCGCGGCCCTCGCCGTCGAGCCACTCGATGATCTGATCGTAGGCCTCGCGATTGTCCAGGCCGTCGAACCGTCCCGAGTTGACCATCGGGCCGTCACCGGTGTATGGCAGCTCGCCGTCCGCTTCTTCGCCGTCCACGCTCTCATCGGCCGGGGCGGCTTCGATGACCCGCCGGATCGGAAGGTCGAATTTGCGGGCGAACTCGAAGTCGCGCTCGTCGTGCCCGGGCACGGCCATCACCGCGCCGGTGCCGTAGTCCATCAACACGTAGTCGGCGACGAACATCGGGATCTCTTCACCGTTCACCGGGTTGGTCACGGTGCGGCCGAGCGGCACCCCGGTCTTCGGGCGGCCTTCGTCGCCACGCTCCTGGACGGTGGCCCGGGCGACCTCGTCTGCGTATTCCCGCACCGCCTCCTCCGCGTCGGTGCCGGCGACCAGCTTCTCCAGTTCGGGGTGCTCCGGCGCGATCACGAAGAAGGTCGCCCCGAAAAGCGTGTCCGGGCGGGTGGTGAACACCGGGAAATCGAGGCCGGCGTTGTCGCAGCGGAACACCACCCGGGCTCCGACCGAGCGGCCGATCCAGTTCCTCTGCATCGTGATCACGTGCTCGGGCCAGGAATCGAGCTTCTCGAAGTCGGCCAGCAGCCGTTCGGCGTACTCGGTGGTCCGGAAGAACCACTGCTCGAGGCTGCGGGTCTCCACCTCGGTGCCACAACGCTCACAGCGGCCGTCTATGACCTGCTCGTTGGCCAGCACGGTCGCGTCGTTCGGGCACCACTGGACCGGGGCCTCGTCCCGGTAGGCGAGCCCGCGGCGGAAAAGCTGGACGAAGATCCACTGGGTCCAGCGGTAGTACTCGGGGGTGTGGGTCGCGAACTCGCGGGTCCAGTCGATCGAGATGCCCCACTCGTTGAACTGCCTGCGGAACGACTCGATCGAACGCTCGGTGGCCACCCGCGGCGGCTCGCCGGTCTTGATCGCGTTGTTCTCGGCCGGCAGCCCGAACGAGTCGTAGCCCATCGGGTGGATCACCTCGGAACCGTTGCGCCGCTGGAAGTGGGCGATCGCGTCGCCGACCGAGTAGCACTTGAGATGGCCCACGTGCGGCTCGCCGGACGGGTAGGGGAGCATCTCGAGCACGTAGGACTTCGGCTTGTCGGGGTCGTAGCCGGCGGCCCCGGGGTTGGCGACCTCCCAGGTGCCTTCGTCGGCCCAGAGGCGCTGCCATTTCTGCTCGATATCGCGTGGCTCGTACCGCTTCATCCGGCCGGAGTCTATGAAGGCCGCCCCGGCGAGGTCGCCGGGGTCCGGTATAGGCTGGCGCCATGGGAATTCTCAAGGCGTCACGCACCGTTGAAATCGCGGCCCCGAAGATCCACCTTTACGAGATCATCGTCGACCTCGGCAATACACCTGTATGGCAGGAGTCGATGATTTCCTCCGAGGTGATCGAAACCGATCCGGAGGGTCGGCCCGCGCTTGTCGAAATCGTCTCCGACGCAAAGGTGAGAAACCTGACCTCGCGTCTGGCCTTCCAGTTCCAGCCGGATGAGGGCATGACCTGGGAGCAGAAGAAAGGCGACCTGAAGTGGCTGATCGGCTCATGGCAGCTCGAGGATATGGGCGACGATCGCACCCGGGCCACCTATGGGCTCGAGGCCGACACCGGCCGCATGCTTGGTCTGCTGCTCAAAGGACCGGTCCAGGACAAGCTCAAGCAGTGGCTGACCAAGGACGCGGCCGAGGGCCTCAAGTCCTACGCCGAAAAGAGCTGACCGCCGCCCGGCCCTGCCCCGTCCGCCGCAGCCCGGGGCCGGGGCCGGGGCCGGACCATCGACAGACTAGCTGCGCTCGGTCAGGTCCTCGTAGGTGTCGGGCCTGCGGGTCTCGAGGAAGGGAAACAGGTCCAGCCAGTCTTTTCGCTGGTCGAGGTCGAGGTCGGCGACCAGGACCGCCGGCCGGTCGCGCGGGGCCTGGACGAGGACCCTGCCGTACGGGTCCGAGATGAACGATGAGCCGTAGAAGGTCAACGGCCCCTCGGTGCCGATCCTGTTGACCGCGACCATGAAGGTCCCGTTGGCGATGCCGTTGCCGACGATCACCCTCTCCCAGAGCGGCTGGGTGTCGAAATCGGGATGGTCCGGCTCCGACCCGATCGCGGTCGGGTAGACGATCACCTCGGCCCCGCCCAGCGAATAGGCCCTGGCCAGTTCGGGGAACCACTGGTCCCAGCAGGTCGGGAAGCCAAACCTGGCCTCGCCGACCCCGATCACCGGGTAGCCGGTGTCGCCGGGGCGGAAGTACTTGTCCTCGTAGTAGCCGGCCGTCACCGGGATGTGGAGCTTGCGGGTCCGGGCGATCAGCTCCCCGTCGGGGGCGGCGCAGATCGCCGTGTTGAAGCCGATGCCGCCGTCATCGGCCTTCTCGTACAGCGAGGCGTGGACGTGGCAACCGGTCTCGGCCGCGAGGTTCACGGCGAAGTCGGTGGTTGCGCCGTCGGGAATCGGTTCGGCGTACCCGGCCGCTTCCTCTACCGCGTCCTCGGTGATCGCGAAGTAGGGCGAGAGGGTCAGCTCCTGGAGACAGACGATCTCGGCACCTTTTCCGGCGGCGATCCTGACCCCCTCGGCAAGGTCCGCCAGGTGGGCTTCAGGATCGGGGTTCCACCGCTGCTGGACCGCCCCGATCCGGAACGGGGCCCGGCGCGGTTCGTCCACCCGGGCGAGTGATTCCGGCAGGGGGCCTGTCGCTTCGATTACCTCATAGTCGCTGCCGCTCATCGCTCTCCTCCATCCCTTTTCACGTTTGATCCCCGGCCACCGGGATCTGCTGGGTGATGCAGTGAATCCCACCGCCGCCCAGCGCCAGCACCCGGCCGTCGATGCCGATCGCCTCGCGGCCGGGATAGAGCGCGGCCAGCCGGCCCAGCGCCTCCTCGTCCATGTCGTGGTCGACCCCGCCCACCGGCACGATCAGGGCTCCGTTGGCGATGTAGAAATTCATGTAGGGCACCGCCACCGAATCTCCGTTTTCCCTCTCGATCCGGGGTAGAAGCTCCCACTCGACCACGTCGATCCCGGCCTCCCCGAGCCGGCGCAGGTTGTCCTCGACCCCCGGCCGGTTGGGGTCGCTCCGGTCGGGAACCGTCTGAAGCAGTGCCCTGCCCGGCTCGATGAAGGCGCAGATGTTGTCGACGTGGCCGTCGGTGTCCACGTCCTCGACCAGTCCCTGGCCGAGCCAGATCACCCGATCGGCGCCGAGCGCGGAACCGACTTCGGCGCCGATCGCGTCTCGGCCCAGGTCCGGGTTGCGGTTCAGGTCGAGCAGGCACTGCTCGGTGGTGACCAGCAGACCGGCCCCGTCCACAGCGATCGATCCCCCCTCGAGCACCAGGGAATTGCCGAGGCGCTCGATTCCGAGATGGTCGAGGATCGCCCCGGCCACGGCAGCGTCGTTGTCATAGTTCAAGAAGGCCTCACCCCAGGCGTTGAACCGGAAGTCCACGCCGGCGCGTGCGCCGTCGGGGCCGGTGACGATGACCGGCCCGGAATCGCGAAGCCAGGAGTCGTCGATCGGCACCGGCAGTAGCTCGACGTTCTGCTCCGGGACCCGGCTCCGGGCGTCGTCGGCCTGTGAAGGGTCCACGACCAGCAGCACCGGCTCGAACTGGCTGACCGCGTCGACCACCTCGGCGTGCGAGTCCCTGGCCTCCTCGATCGTGGTCCCGCGCCAGGCCTCTTCCCGCTGTGGCCAGGCGATGACGGTGCGCTCGTGGTCCGACCACTCGGCCGGCATCCGGAAACCCTCTGGCCCGCCCTGGCTGGAAAAGTCGCTCACCCCCGCGAGTCTAGCCTGAGATCGGACCGGCGAGTGGAGCTGAGGGGGCTCGAACCCCTGACCTTCGCCATGCCATGGCGACGCTCTTCCAGCTGAGCTACAGCCCCGGGAAAACCAGGACCGCCCATTTTACAGCGATCCCGTGACGACGACGGCCCCCCGGACCGGTCGGCGATTCAGGCCGCGGAGACCGGCTCTCCGTCCGGAGATCCCAGGTCGAGTTCGAGCCGGGGCGCCTCGTGCCAGAGCTCCTCGAGGTCGTAGCGCTCGCGCGTTTCGGCGGTGAAGACGTGAAGCACGCAGTCGAGGTAGTCGAGCACCGTCCAGCCGACGTCGCCGGAACGGTCGGGGTTGACCGGGAGCAGCGAGTGTTCCTGCTTCATCTTCAGGTGGACCTCGTCGGCTATCGCCTCGGCCTGGCGCTCGTTGCGGGCCGTGCAGATGACCAGGCTGTCGGTGTAGCTGACCAGATCGCGCATGTCGAGGGCAACGATCTCCCCGGCGAGCTTTTCGCGGGCCAGACCGGCGATCCGATCGGTCAGCTCCCGGCTATCCATTCCCATACAGCTCCTCACTCTCGATCATTTCGGCGACACCCGCCGGGACCAGGTGCCGGTAAGGCTGCCCGGCGCGCAACCGCTCCTGCACGAGGCTCGAGGAGATCCCGATCGCGGGCATGCCGATGAACTCGAACCGTCCGGTCGCCCCGAGGCCTTCGAACACGGCCTCGACCCCGGCGTGGTCGATGTCCTCGCGTGGTGCGACCGCTACCCGGGCCAGTTCCAGTACCGCTTCGGGCCGGTGCCAGTCGTCGAAGCCGAGCGCGGTGTCGGCGCCCATCAGCAGGGTGATCTCGCTGTCCGGTCTGAGTTCCGCAATCCGCTCAACAGTGTCACACGTATAGGACGGCCCCGGGCGCTCGGTCTCGACT
>JBGUDX010000085.1:0-6409 GCA_041821645.1 Acidobacteriota bacterium | reverse complement strand
CTCCGCTGGGTTGATCACCGGTAGCAATCTACAGGTGATCGAGCAAGGCTCCCGACTAACCTTTGGCGTCGTGCTCCCACTCGCCGCCACAGATCCCGCCGCCGGCATCGGTCTGATCGCCGCTCTGCTGGCCGGGATGGTCTCGTTCCTGTCACCCTGTGTCCTTCCGCTGGTGCCGGGCTATCTCGCGGCCGTCACGGGGCTGTCGGTTGAGGAGCTCGATCAGGGAAGCTGGCGGCGGGTGCTGGTGCCGAGCACGATCTTCGTGCTCAGCTTCTCCGCCGTCTTCATCCTGCTCGGCCTCACCGCGACCTGGATCGGTTCGACCCTGAACGATCACCGGGAACTGCTCGACAAGATCGCCGGGGGGCTGATCATCCTGATGGGGGTGCTGTTCGTCGCCTCGTTCTTCGTGGTGCGACTCAACCGCGAATGGCACTTCGACGCGCTGTTGGAGCGGGCCGGCAAGGGTGGTCCCATGGTCGCCGGGCTCGCGTTCGCATTCGCCTGGACGCCGTGCATCGGCCCCACCCTTGGGGCGATCCTCTCGGCCGCATCGCTCACCGACTCGGCGGCCCGCGGCGCCCTGCTGCTTGCCGTCTACTCGGCCGGGCTGGCCATCCCCTTCCTGCTGACCGCGATTGCCTTCAATCGGATGACCACCGCGTTCGCGGTGGTCAAGCGCCACTACAACCTGATCATCGCCTTCGGAGGGGTGATTCTGATCGCGATGGGAATCCTGGTCTGGACCGGCGAGCTCTTCCGGATCAATATCGAGATACAGAAATGGTTCAGCGAGAGCGGGCTCGACTTCCTCAACGGCGTCTGACCCCCAGGGGCCGGACAGCCCCGGCCCCGAGGCCGAGGCACCGAACCCCGAGACCCCGCAGCCGAAGCTCCGCGGACGCGAACTGGCTGCGATTTCGACCCTTGAGGGGCTGTTATCGCAGCCGGTTCGAGTGACGCGGGCAACCGGCCGGTAAAACCCGGACCTGAGACGAGAAACTGCAGCCGGTTGGTGGCCCGGGCCGGTGGGTGATCGGCTCGGCTCCGGCCAGGGTCGGGAGGCCCCACGAGGGTTCGGCTCAGTTACGGCTGGGGTCGGGTGGCCCGGTGGGATACCCGGGAGCCGGGCTCTCCCCTGGTGGGATGTCCGCCGGGGCCGGGTCCTCGCGGGTCCCGGGAGTCACCGTGACGTACTCCTCACCGACCGCCTCGGTTTCCTCGAGGTCGGCCCCATCGATGTCGCGCGAACAGATGATCTGGAAGCGGCCGGTGCCGATCTCGGGATCGCCGACGATAGGCAGGCCCCTGATCTCTTCCCATCCCAGCCGCTCGATCTCGAACGGATTCATCCGTACCTCGGCCGCCGGGTACGGGCAGTTCTGGTTGTGCTGGTCTATCGCCTTCGAGATCGCTTCGAGGTTCTTGACTTCAGGATTGCTCACACCCCAATTATTACCGACCGGACGCCGAGCCTGGAAGCGAGAGCCCGGGTTCGGGTCGGTGATCAGCCGGGCCGGGTCCGGTCGGATGGCGGGCTCGTGACGGATGCCGGGCCGGGCCGGGTACCTGGCCGGGTACCTGGCCCGCCGCCGGTCAGCGGTTCGTCCAGACGGTCCCGATGTCGCCGAATCCGAGGTCGTTGCGGGTGGCCGTGGTCAGATCGAACTCGCGTCCGGCGATGTATGGGCCCCGGTCGACCACTCGGGTCTTAACCGAGCGGTTGCCGTAGCGCAGGGTGACCTTGCTTCCGCAGGGGAGCGTCTTGTGGGCGACGCCCCGGGTCCCCGGTGAGAGTGACCCGCCACAGGCGAGCGCACCTCCATAGAGGCCCGGCCCGAAATAGGAGGCGTGCGTCGGGCGCAGCCCGATCAGCCTTATCCGACGGCTGCGGTCGCCCGCAGCTATCCGGTTGGGGGCCGCGGACACCCTTGCCCGGTAGTTGCCGGACCGGCCCGGCGACCACTTGACGCTGAAACTGCCGCGCCTGTCGGAGCGGGTCCGGATGACCTTCCGCCCCGCCCCCGTGATCGTGACGGTGATCCTGCGTGCGCCCCTGGGCCGAATCGTTCCGCCGATCCGGTTCCTGTCTCCGACCTTGACGAAGCGGTGAACCGATCCGACCCTCAGCCGGCTGCGCACAGAAAGTCGCTTGACCGCCGAGTCGTCGTTGCCTCTGACTTCGACTCTGATCCGGCCGGCACCGGTTGCCCTGATGCCCGCCCGGTAGCGACCCTTGCGGCTCGAGGTGATCGTCTTCAGGCGGTGCCAGCGGGATGATCCGTTGCGACGGAAGAGAAGTCTGACCCGGGTCCTGCCGCGGACCCCGCTGTTGCCGGAGACCTTCACCTTGGATCCGTAGCGTGCCGTTCCGGGCGACAGGCGCAGCTTCACCCGGCCCGCCTTTCGACGCAGGCCCCGATCGGCCCCGGCGGCCGGGGCGCTGTCGGGGGTCAACCGGGTGCCCGGATCACTGTCCGGGACGGGGACACCATCAGGCCCATCCTGCGTTGCCGCCGGTGTAGCGGCGGGGGCGGCGAACGCAGCCGGGGCGATTGAGAAAGCGCCGAGGGCGCAGAACAGTGCGATGCCGGACCGGGCGGTCCTCGTTGTGAGCTTCACGTTGAGTCTCCTTCGAAGCGCCTGCGGGGTTAGCTGACGGACTCACGCCGACCGTGTGTGGCCGGCGTTATCGGCGGATTACCGCTGAATTCGCCCCTGCGACCGGTTGAGCCGGTCGCGTTGGGTCCCCCGTCCGCCGGATCAGTCCCGGCGGTTCGGCGTTATGTGAGCGTTTTGTTAGCAACAGGGATACTGAGGAAGACCGGACCCATCGAGTGTGCGTTGGCTCACAGGGCAGGATTTCGCCCGAATCGGCAGTTTTCGTGCCGGATTCCTCGTATTCGCGAGCGTCCGGGGACGCGATCGGCGGCGGAGGGTGAATACTTGGTGTGTGCCCGGCATCCCGAAAACGGCTCTGGCCCAGATCAATCCGGTCGTCGGGGATCTCGACGGAAATGCCGCCCTGATTGCCGACTGGGCCGAGAGGGCCCGGCTCGCCGGGGCCGAGCTGGTGATCTTTCCCGAGCTCTGCCTGACCGGATATCCGGCCGAAGACCTCTATCTGCGCCCGGATTTCATTGCCGCGAATCGCGCCACGTTGGAAGAGCTGGCAGCGGAAATCGGCGAGATCACCGCGCTGGTCGGCTACGCCGAGCCGGTCGGCGCGCCGGTCGGCCGGGCGATCGCGGCAAACGCCGTCGCCGTTCTGAGCCGGGGCGAGGTCCGCTCGACCTACCGCAAGCGGATCCTGCCGAACTACGGGGTGTTCGACGAATACCGGACCTTTCGGAACGGCACGGCTCCGCTGGTGACGCCGGTAGGCGGCAGTTCGGTCGCTCTCACCGTCTGCGAAGACTGCTGGGAACCGGAATCTCCGGTCGCGGCAGATCTCGCCCCCGGGGCTGATCTGATCGCCAACCTGTCGGCCTCGCCCTACCACTATGGAAAGGGCCAGGCCCGTGAGGACATCTTCCGGCGCGTCGCCCTGTCCGAGTCGCGGCCGGTGGCCATGGTGAACGCCGTGGGTGGCCAGGACGAACTGATCTTCGATGGCGGCAGCGTTCTGCTGGCCGCGGACGGAACCGTGCTCGCCCGGGCCGGCCAGTTCGCCGAAGACCTGGTCATCTGTGAACCGGACGGGACTCCGGCGATCCCGCTGGACGAGCCGGACGAGGTCTACGCCGCCCTGGTCACCGGACTTCGCGACTACGTGGTGAAGAACGGCTTCGGCCACGTCGGGCTGGGCCTGTCCGGGGGTATCGATTCGGCCCTGGTCGCGGCGCTCGCGACCGACGCGCTCGGGCCTGAGCGGGTCAGCTGCGTAGTGATGCCCTCCCCCCACTCCGCTGCGGAGACCCAGGAAGACGCTCGGGAGATGACCCGGAGGCTCGGAGTGGAGCTGATCGAGATTCCGATCGAAGCCCCGATGGACGCCTTTCATGAGCTACTCGGGCAGGACGCGGAAGGCGTGACGGCCGAAAACCTGCAGGCCCGGATCCGCGGAAATCTGATGATGGCTCTCTCGAACAGCCGCGGATGGTTGATCCTGACGACGGCCAACAAGAGCGAGACTTCGGTCGGGTACTCAACCCTTTACGGCGACATGGCAGGCGGCCTCGCGCCGATAAAGGATGTGCCGAAGACGCTGGTCTACGGGCTCTGCCTTCATCGGAACCGCACCTCCCCGGTGATCCCGGAGTCGATTCTCACCCGGCCACCCACCGCGGAGCTCAGGCCCGATCAACGGGACAGCGACTCGCTGCCCCCTTACGACACCCTCGACCGCATTCTCCGGATGTACGTCGAGGAAGATCGGGGACCGGCCGAAATCGCCGCCTCGGGGGAGGACCCGGAACTGGTGGCGGAGGTGGTGGCAATGGTCGACCGGGCCGAGTACAAGCGGCGGCAGTCGCCGCCCGGGCTCCGCATAACCTCGAAGGGGTTCGGTCGCGACCGCCGGATGCCGATCACCAACCGGTACCGGCCCTGGCGGGCCGGCTCACAGTAGCCCCGAACTCGGCCCGCTTCAGGAACCGGTCAGGGAACTCAGGTCGACGCCGTCCGGCGCGTCACGTACCGCCGTGGTCATCTGTGCGGTCGCGCAGACCCGCCCTCCCGAATCCCTGACTTCGGCCTGCCAGACCCAGGACATCCGACCTCGATGCACCGCTCTGGCGACGACCTCGACCGTGCCGTCACTGATCGGACGCAGAAAGCTGACTGAGATGTTCTGGCCCATCGAAACCCGGTTGTCCGGAAGTACAGCCTTGGCGCAGGTCCGTGAGCAGATGCTTTCGATCAGGCTCGCCATCACCCCGCCGTGCATGATGCCCATCGGCTGTCGATGATCGTCTCTCATGGTCAGCCGGACCCGGGCGTCGTCGGGATCGTCGGAGATCCATTCAGACCCGATCAGGGCGTCGTACGGCGAGTTGGGCATGGTGACCTCGTTCATCCGCCGACCATCATAAACGCATAGGCTTCGCCGACATGGCCCTGACCGAAGACAGCCGTGTCCTGCTCCAGTTGCTGCTGGGGCGCGGCAAGAGCTACGGCGATATTTCCGATTTGCTCGGGGTCTCCGAAGACGAGGTCCGGCGGCGCGCCCACGATGCCCTGACCGAGGTCAACGGCAGCGACCCCGACCGCGATGTCAACCTGACCGATTACCTGCTCGGCCAGGCCGATCCGATCGAGCGGGCCGACGTGGCCCGGCGGATCGCCGATGATCCGGCCACCGCCGAAACGGCCTCCTCGCTGTCGGATCAGCTCAGCCTTCTGGTGCCGGGTGCCGAGCTTCCCGGGCAGGTATCCGGCGTGAGTGCGAGCGGGAAAGACGGCGGAAGTGGCAAGGCAGAGCGGCGACAGCGCCGTTCGTCCGCGACGCCGGCCGCCAAGCAGCCTTCCCGGCGATCATTCACGGGATCGCTCAACGCCCCCCAGCGGCGGCTCATCGCGCTCATTCTGGCCGGCGGGCTGCTGGTGACTATCCTGGTCCTGCTGATCGCCGGGGCATTCAACGGCGGCGACGACGAGAGCGTCCCGGACCCGGCTCCGACGACCGCGGTCCTCAGGCCGGTCGCCGGTGAGACCGGCAAGGGCAAGGTCCTGTTCGGGTTCAGTGGTGCCAGTCTGGCGGCCAATCTTGACTTGAAGGAGCTGGAGCCGACCAGTGAGGGCGAGAGCTACGCGCTCTGGCTCGTGGGATCGGCCGGTGCTTTTCCGATCAACCAGAGCAAGGTCGATGATGCGGGCACGATCGCCGGCCAGATACAGATCAACGAGGCGGTGATCTGTCTGATTGCGGCCGACGTGTTCCCCGAGGTCCGATTGTCGCGGGTTGACGACGCGGCACTGGAGGAACTGGTCCGCCAGTCGCAGGAGGCGAACGACGGCTCCGGCGATATCCCCCGCTACACCGGGAAGACGGTGTCGAAGGGCCTGATTTCGATGCCGCAGGATGCCAAGGAGCAGATAGTCAGTACCTGCACCGCGGCCGGATCACCGAATCAGTAGCGGATCAAGCAGTTTTTCCGGGTTCATGATCCCTTCCGGGTCAAGCCTCTCCTTGACACCGGCGATGGCCTCCAGGCCGAGCTCACCGATCTCGCCGGCCAGCCATGGGGTGTGGTCGCGCCCCGTGGCGTGATGATGGGAAATCGTTCCACCGGCACTCTGGATCGCGTCGATCGCCGCTGTTTTCACGTCCCACCAGGATGTGGCCCCACCGCGGTCGCCGGGCGATGAGATCACCGTGAAGTAGAGCGAGGCCCCGTCGCGGTAGGCGTGCGAGAGGTGACACATGACGATGCCCTGCATCGCACACGAGTCCATCGCCGACCTG
>JBGUDX010000084.1:0-6414 GCA_041821645.1 Acidobacteriota bacterium | reverse complement strand
GGCAAGGCGATGCCGACGGTTGCCTCGGCGGTGGCCGGACTGGACGCCGAACGGGTCGCCGAAACAATCGAGGACGGGGGCGAGGTCGGGATAAACATCGAAGGCAAAGACCACACGCTCGAGCCCGACGACCTGATCATGTCGATGGAGCCGGTTGCCGGGTACCAGGTCGAGTCGGAGTCCGGCCATGCGGTCGCGCTCGCCCTGGAGCTGGACGACGACCTGATCCGCGAGGGCCTCGCCCGCGAGATCGTCCACGCGGTCCAGAACGCGCGCAAGGAGGCCGGCCTCGAGATCACCGACCGGATCGACCTTACGCTCAGCGGCGACCCCGCTCTGCTGGAGGCCGCCGGCGAGCACCGGAGCTACCTCGGCGACGAGGTCCTGGCCAACTCGATTTCACTCGATGCCGCCTCCGAAGAGGCCGCCCCGACCGGATCCACCGCGACGATCGAAGGACGGGGGCTGAGCATCGCGGTCAGCCGGGTCGAACCTTGACCCTGATCCGCTCGCTTCAGTTCGGAGCCGTCTTCACCGTCCTGATGCTGGTCTTCCTGGCGAGCGGACTGGTAACCGGGATCCTCGAGCTGTTTCTCTGGGCTGCAGCCCTGATCATCGGCTGGGTCTGGCTGCTCCGCATGGGCGGTCCCCGAGGGACCAGATAGCCGATCCCCTCAAGCCGGTCCATTCACCGGCGGGACGCAATGCGACCGACTCCGCTCCCGGAACCGGGCCGACCCGGCCCCGGCACCCGGGTCAATCCCGGGGTTCGGGGATGATCAGGTCGGACTTGGCCGAGTCGGAAAACTTGACCCAGCAGTGTTCGGGCTGCGCGCCGGCCACGTCGACCAGGGCGTCCTCGATCCGCTTGGCGATCTCGGCCTTCTGCTCGTCCGAGCGGCCTTCGTACCAGTGAACGTGAACAAACGGCACGATCCGACCCGGTCCCGCTAGGCGGAAAGGGCCGGCTCGAGCTCGGCCAGGAGCTTGCGCTTGGGCATCGCCCCGATCAGCTTCTTGATCATCGCGCCGTCCCTGAACAGGATCATCGTCGGAATCGAGAGCACCTCGTACTGAGCCGCGGTCTGGGGATTCTCGTCGATGTTCAGGCTGATGATCTTGAGGTCGTCGCGCTCACCGTCGATCTCCTCGAGAACCGGATGGACGACCCGGCAGGGTCCGCACCAGGGGGCCCAGAAATCGACCAGCACCGGACCCGCGTCGTCTAGTGCGTCTGCTTTGAAGGTCGCGTCTGTTACTGGTGTAAGTGACATCTCGGTCTCCTGATCGGTTGGTCAAACACTGCTTGCTTGGTCACTGCTACCCATACTATACAAAATGAAGTATTGGCCCTCATCCAAGGCTCCGTGTCACGCAAACCGTAGCGCAGGCGACTACCGGCCGGTGCCCCTGCGGCTCAGCCGCATCGCGGGAACTCGCCAGGCGGCCTCGGCCACAATCGCGGCGCTCATCTTCGAGTTTCCGACCCGGCGTTCGCGGAAGGTGATCGGCACTTCGATCACATCGAAGCCGGCCCTCAGCGCCCGGTAGGTCATCTCCACCTGGAACGAATACCCCGAGGCGGCCACCTGATCGAGATCCACCGTCTCCAGCACCTCGCGGCGGAAGCATTTGAAGCCTCCGGTCAGGTCACGAACCGGGGCGCCGAGCAGGGTCCGAGCGTAGATGCTGCCGCCGCGGCTCAGCAGGCGGCGCGTCCGACCCCACTCGGCGATGCCCCCACCGGGCACGTACCGGGAACCGATCACCAGATCGGCGATCTCGGACGCCGCCAGCAATCTCGGCAGATAAGCCGGGTCATGGGAGAAGTCGGCGTCCATCTGGACGATCAGGCCGGCCCCTCCTTCGAGCGCGCGGCGAAAGCCGGCCAGGTAGGCGGGGCCAAGGCCCTGCTTGGAATCGCGGTGAAGGACTTCGACCGCCGGGGCCCCTGCCGCCGGTTCCCGGGCGGCCAGACGATCGGCGATATCGCCGGTCCCGTCGGGCGAGTTGTCATCGACGATCAGGACACGATCGTCGGCGGAGAGCTTCGGCCCGAGCGCGTCCACCATCGGTCCGATGTTCTCGGCCTCGTCATAGGTCGGGAGGATCACCCAGACCGGGTCGCGCGTAGCTGGTTCGCGTTCAGGCACGCCCGGATGCTACGCCAAGCAACCTCCCTCCCGGTTCCGGTCGTCGCCTAGAGTTGATCCATGACCAACGCCGAGATCGCCGCCGCTCTGGACGAGCTGGCCGTGCTCTACCAGCTCGACGGGGCCGATCGTTACCGGGTGCTCGCCTATACGAATGCGGCAAGGACGATCAAGGGCCAGGGAAGGTCGGTCGAGGAGATGGCCCGGCAGGGGCAGGTGACCGAACTGCCGGGGGTCGGAAAGACCCTCGAAGAAAAGATCGTCGCGCTGATCGAGACCGGTGACATCCCGGCCGCGGTAGTGCTCAAGGAGAAACTGCCGCCGGGGCTGATCGAGATCAACCGGATTCCGGGACTCGGGCCGAAGACGGTGCGGCGGCTGCATGACGAACTCGGGGTGGACACGCCCGACGACCTGCGGGAGGCAGCCGAGGAGGAGCAGGTCAGGAAGCTGAAGGGACTCGGCCCCAAGGTCGAGGAGAACATCATCACGGGACTCGACAAGCTGGTCGCCGAGCCGGAGGGCCCGGCGCGGAGGCGACTGGATCAGATCCGCCCGGCGGCCGAGGAGCTGGTCGCGGTTCTGCGCTCTCACCCGGACTGCGACCGGGCCGAAATCGCGGGATCGGTCCGCCGGATGACCGACACCTGCAAAGACATCGACCTGATCGCGACTTCGGATTCGGCGCTCGAGCTGACCACCCACATGGCCGGGCACGACTCGATCGCATCGGCCGGGAGCCCCAGTGAGAAGGGGATCAAGCTTGAGACCCACTCCGGGATCGGCGTCGACCTGCGGATCGTCGCCCCGGATGCCTTCGGCAACCTGCTCCAGCACTTCACCGGTTCTGCCGCTCACAACACCGAGTTGCGCGAGGTCGCGGTGAGCAACGGGCTGCGGGTCTCCGAGCACGGCATCAAGGACGAGAAGACCGGAGAGGCCGAGCGGTTCGCGAACGAAGAGGAGGTCTACGGCCGCCTCGGCTACGAGTACATCGTTCCCGAGCTGCGTGAGAACCGGGGAGAACTGGAGGCCGCCCGTGAGAGCAGGCTGCCCGAACTGGTGGATCTGAATCAGATCCGCGGGGATCTGCACGCTCATACCACCCTGTCTGACGGCAAGGCGACCCTGGAGGAGATGTCCGATGCCGCCCGCGGGCTGGGATACGAATACCTGGCGATCACCGACCATTCGGCCTCGCACGGTTTCGGCGACCACGTCAGCCCCGAGCGCCTCTGGCGGCGGATCGAGGAAATCAGGGATTTCAACAGCGGACCAGATGACGGCTTTTGGCTGCTGGCCGGCTCCGAAGTCAACATCCAGACCGACGGAACGCTCGACTACGAAGACGACCTGCTGGCCGAGCTCGACTGGGTCATCGCCTCTGTCCACACAGCGTTCAAGGACGACGCCGACTACATGACCGCCAGGATGATCGCCGCGATCGAGCACCCGGAGGTCGACTGCATCGGTCACCCGACCGGCCGGCTACTGGACCGGCGCGAGCCCTATCCCCTGGACATCGAAGCGGTGATCGCGGCGGCGGCGGCCTGCGGAACGGTCTTCGAGATAAACGGCAACCCCAACCGTCGCGACCTCTCCGACGTCCACGCCCGGATGGCTTCCGAGGCGGGGGTCAAGCTGGTCCTCAACACGGATGCGCACTCGAGCGCCGGCCTGGAGCTGATGGAGTACGCGGTCGCCACCGCCCGGCGGGCCTGGCTGGGACCGGGTCAGATCCTCAATACCGGTCCCTGGTGGGGCTGAGCCCGGAGCCTGCAGCCGGGACCCGGCGCGCGACGATCAGAAGGTGGTGAAGCCGGGCGAGCGCAACAGCTTGACCGGCCGGAAAGCCGAACCCGATTCGACCAGGAACCGAACCCCGTCCCGGCCTTCGATCGCCAGCACCGCGGCCTCGCGGTTGCGCCAGGCGAGCGCCACCAGCAGCGCGTAGCCACTGCCGATCATCGCTACTTCGGGGAAGACCGTCCCCAGTCCGCCGGCGAGGACCACCACCAGGAGGATCGGCCAGAGCCTCGACCAGGCGATCCGGCCCGGTGTCGGCAGTGAGACCCCGGGCGCCTTGGCGGTTACGGTCCGGGCGCCGGCCAGAACCCCCCGCATCGACTCGGCGGCCCGTTCGGCTCCGCCCATCGAAAGGCCGATCCAGGTCGCGACCAGCCACCAGGCCACTCCGATCAGCAGCAGGATCTCGTTCTGGTCGCGCTGCACGCCGATCACCGCGATGATCCCGAGCACGGTTGCCACTCCGGCGATCAGGAACACCGTGGAACGCAACAGCTCGGCGAACGGCATGGCCCGTCGCTACCGGTCGAGGACCGGGACCGTTCGCCGGGCAGTCCGGCGTCCGGCGTCAGTCATCGCTCTCGGCCAGCCCGGCGATCAGGTCGATCCACTCGTCAGACTCGCTGACCATCACATCGGCCCGCTCGAACAGTTCTTCCGGGCCCTCGGTCGAACCGACCGCCACGACCAGCAGCCTCGGTATCTGGCCCTGGTCCCGCATTTCCTGGAGCCGCCGGACCGCCTCCAGATCGGTCTTGTCATCCCCGGCGAAAACCACGGTCTCGAAACCGTTCGTCGCGAGCAGATGCTCGACCGCTCCGGCCTTGCCTTCCATGTCGGGCGGCCTCAACTCGAGCACCTTGCGGCCCCAGTGTGCGGTCAGGTCGGCCGAGATGGCCATGTCGGCGATCTGGCGGACCAGATCTTCGGTGCGCGGCCCGGCGCCCCGCCAGTGAAGCGCCTGGATCGGGCCCTTGTCCTCCAGGCGGATCTTCTTTTCGACCCAGACCGGACTGTCGTTCTCGGCGATGAAACGAGCCGCGCGGTGAACCTGCTCGGGGTCCAGCGTGACCTCGGGCTGATCGCCTCCCGGCTGGAGCAGCTCGAGCCCGTGGTTGCCGAAATAGGTCACGCCGTCCACCCCGACCATCTCCCGCCCGACCAGTGCCGGCCTTCCGGTCACGCAGGCGACCAGTCCCAGCCGTTCACACAGGATCTCGAGGCTCTCCGTGGCCTTGGGCGGGACCTTGGCGTTCTCCGGCCGGTCGACGATCCGGCAGAGGGTGCCGTCGATGTCGGAGAGGAGCGCTGAACTCCCGGGGTCTTCGAGGAGTGCCGACAGTTGCGATTCGGGGGTACTCATGGGCGCAGAGTACCGGTCGCCGTAGTATCGCCGGGATGGAACCCCGAAGAATCTGGAGCCTCGCCGCGGTTGGCACGCTCGCCGGAGCGTTCAGCGGGCTGTTCGGAGTCGGGGGCGGAATCGTGATCGTGCCGATGCTGATCGCCCTGTTCGGATACGGCGAACGGCTCGCGACCGGCACCAGTCTGGCCGCGATCATCCTGATCGCGCTGCTGGCTGTGACACTCCACGGCGGCTTTTACGGCAAGGTCGACCTCGAAACCGGCCTGATCCTTGCCGTGCCGGCGATCATCGGGGTTGTTTTCGGGACCGCCCTTCAGCAGCGCATCCCGGAACGGGCCGTTTCCCTGATCTTCTCCGTGATCCTGATCGGCGTGGCGATCGAGATGGCGGTCGGCTGATGGATCTGCTGCTCGCAGCGATCCTGTGCGCCCTGGGCGGCTGCGTGGCGGGGCTGATCGGGGTCGGCGGCGGCGTCATCTTCGTCCCGGCGATGACTCTCGTGCTGGCCAAGGGTCAGGTCGAGGCCGAGGCGACCTCGCTGCTGATGATCGCGCTGGTCTCGGTGGTCGGAACCTGGCGCCAGAGGCGCTACGGCAACGTCAATCTCCGTGACGCGCTGATGATCGGCCTGCTCTCCCCGGTCGGTGTGCTGATCGGAGTGATCGCGGCCAACAACCTGCCCGAACGGGCCCTCCGGATCGGATTCGCAATCCTCGCCCTGTACATGGCCTGGCGACTGCTTCGCCGGGTCTTCGCGCCGGAAGACCCGGGCGCCGGGACCGACTCCTCCCCCGGGACCGGTTCACCTCCCGAACCCGATCCACCTCCGGGGCCCGCCGGAGCATGAAAACCGGGATCCGGCCGGCAAACGGCCCGTTCATTCCGGTCTCCGAGATCACCCTGCGCGCCTCCCGTTCATCGGGGCCCGGCGGCCAGCACGCCAACGTCACGGCATCGAGGATCGCTTCCCGAATGCGGAATCCTACCTCCGTGGTCGGCTCGACCGGCACCAGGGCCAAAACCATGTCGCCCACGCGGACCACCATGAGCTGAGTCGCCGTGGGCAGATACAGGTTCCCGAGTCCGAGC
>JBGUDX010000083.1:0-6476 GCA_041821645.1 Acidobacteriota bacterium | reverse complement strand
CATGGCGGCGCTCTTTCCCGGCTACGTGGGCGAACTCGGCTCGGGGGCGATGATCAGGCGCTCGATTGACGACGCGATCGAGCTCCGAGAAGCACGTAGCTCCGAATCGATCCGCAAGTACCTGACCACCGATCACGTCACGGTCGAGGACGACTACTCCGACACCCAGATCGCCGAGATCTTCCTGCACCATCGGGTCCTCGTGGTCCCGGTCGCGACGGCCGGTAGCGTGCACGGAGTCGTGACCCGCGCTGATTACTTCGCTGCGCTCTTCGAGAAGTTCGAGGCCGCCGGGGGCTGACCGCCCCTGAGCATGCCGGACCCCGCAGCGATCCCGATCCGTCTCGCCGCCGCCGGCGATCTCGCCAGGGTGGGGCAGCTGCCATACGACTTCAACACCGAGTTCGACCAGCCGGCGCCCGCTCCCGGAGTGCTTGCGGCTCGGCTCGCTGAGCTGATCGAAAGCGGTGATACGAGCGTGCTCGTGGTAGGCGAGCCACGCCCTGGGTCTGGCGGTGCTCCGAATGCGACGGTCGATCTGGAGCGGCGGGCTCGAGTGCTACCTGGCGGAGCCCTACGTCGTTCCCGATCGGCGCAACAGGGCGGCCAGCTTGTGCAGCTGCCATCGCCGACCGGTCACCTCAAGGGCGCCGGATCGAAAAAGCTATATGATGTCCGGCCGCCTTTGACTAGCACGCCGCAGCCATCCACAACCCCAGCCGTCGATCAGCCCGGCCGCCCCATTCCCAATGGTGGAGGCAAAAGGGGGAGATCGTCGGCCTCGATCCGTCTCCGAGTGGAAATTCACGACGAGCAGATCGAAACCGGACCGTTCGTGGTCGTGGTCGAGGCGCACCCGCCAGGCAATCCGGGCCAGTTCGAAGACGTAGCGGCGATCTGGGGTGAGAGCAGCGAGCGATTCGGGGCGCGCGGCCGGATCGACACGACCCTCGGGGTCGGCATGGCTGCCGCCGCCTGGACGCCGCTTCGACGCCTGCTCGACGCCGATGTGCCCGAGCAGCTCGAACTCGACGACGCCGAGGTGGGCGAATTGCTCGACAGCGCGGCCGAGCGACTGGAGCGATCGGGTGTGCCGGTTCGCTGGACGGCACAGTTCAATCCCGGCCTCGTAGGAAAGGTCGTGGTCGGCAGCACCGGTGGCCTGAGCCAGAGCGTGCCCGACGTATTCGACCAGAACGCCCTGCAGGGTTTTTCCTGGCAGCTGTCGCTGGACGGAAAAGCACTCACCGAGGTTGAGCTCGACCTCATCGCGACCTGCCCGCGGCCGGTCGTCGAGATGAGGGGGCAGTGGGTGCTGGTGCCGCCGCTCCAGGCGGCGCGTGCCCGCAGGCCCGATCTCAAACCGCTGACCGCTATCGATGCGCTCAGCGTCGCCCTGACCGGCAGCACGGTGGTTGACGGCCGTACCGTCGAAGTCGAGGCAACCGGATGGGTGGCAGCCCTCAGGGAGCAGATAACCGGACCCGAAGACGACCCCGACAGGCCGATGCCGCCCGAAGCCCTCACCGCGACCCTCCGCGAGTACCAGGTCGAAGGCTTTCGCTGGCTTCACCGGATGACCGCGCTCGGTCTCGGCGGCTGCCTGGCCGACGACATGGGTCTCGGCAAGACGGTGATGTTGATCGCCCTTCACCTGCATCGCCAGCTCAATCCCCGCACGCACGGACCGACCCTCGTGGTGTGCCCGGCCTCGCTACTGGGCAACTGGGAGCGCGAAATCCACCGCTTCGCCCCCGGTGAGACGGTCCGTCGATATCACGGAGCCAGGCGCACGCTGACCGGGGTCCGTGAAGGTTTCGTCCTGACCACATACGGCACGATGCGACTCGATGCGGACAAGTTCGAGTCGGTCCGCTGGGGCCTGCTGGTCGCCGATGAAGCGCAGCACGTCAAGAACCCCCGATCGGCCGGAGCCAAAGCCCTCAGATCGATCCCGGCCCGCTCACGGGTCGCCCTTACCGGGACCCCGGTCGAGAACAACCTGTCGGAGCTCTGGGCAATCCTCGACTGGACGACCCCGGGGCTGCTCGGCAGCCTCGCTTCGTTCCGGCGGAAATGGGCCGACCCGATCGAAGTCGAGATGAAGCCGGAAACGACCCGGATGCTCTCGAAGCTGGTCCGGCCCTTCCTGTTGCGCCGACGCAAGTCCGATCCCGGGATCGCGCCGGAACTGCCGCCGAAGACGGTCACCGACCAGCCAGTCGACCTTACCCCCGAGCAAGTCGGGCTCTACGAGAAGGCGGTCAGGGAGAACATGTTCGAGATCCGGACCAGCGAGGGGATCAACCGCCGCGGACTGGTCCTCAAGCTGCTGACCTCGCTCAAGCAGATCTGCAATCACCCGGCACAGTTCCTCAAGGAAGATCATCCGAAGCTCGATGGGCGCTCGGGCAAACTCGAGCTGCTCGATGAGCTGCTCGACACGATCCTGACCGAGGACGGAGCGGTGCTGGTCTTCACCCAGTACGTAGCCATGGCGAAGCTGCTCAAGAGTCATCTCGACGCCCGCGAGATCGCCAACCAACTGCTGCACGGAGGCACGCCGGTCAAACAGCGCGAACGCATGGTCGATCGTTTCCAGTCGGGGGAATCGTCAGTCTTTCTGCTGTCCCTCAAGGCTGCGGGGACCGGCCTGAACCTGACCAGGGCCGACCACGTGATCCACTACGACCGCTGGTGGAACCCGGCGGTCGAGGAACAGGCCACCGACCGGGCCCACCGGATCGGCCAGACCAGCGCCCTGCAGGTCCACCGACTGCTCGCCGAGGGCACGATCGAGGACCGCATCGCGTCGATCCACGAGACCAAGCGGGAGCTGGCCGATGCGATCGTCAGTGCCGGTGATTCGGCTCTGACCGAGCTCTCGAACGAGGACCTGGCCGAGCTGGTCAACCTGAGAAACAGGGGCTGACCGGCCCGGGGGGAACTGGGTAGGCTGTGCCGCGATGTCAGCTGTGAGCCATTCAAGTTTCATCGGGGTCCCGATGAAGAGCGACCGGGGGCTCCCTTGGACCTGACTTTCTCCCCGGAAGAGACGGAATTCCGGGACGAACTCAGGCAGTGGCTGGCCGGCAACCACCCCGGCGACGAGCCCCGCGGGGACGACGACGAGAAGTTCGAGTTCCGCACACAGTGGCAGCGAACTCTCTATGAAGGCGGCTGGGCGGCGGTCCACTGGCCCCAGGAGTACGGAGGCCGTGACGCGACGCTGATGCAGTCGGCGATTTTTTTCGAGGAGGTCGGACGGACCAGGGCGCCTCTTCCGGCAAACGTGCTCGGCTTGCTACTGGCCGGGCCGACGATCATGGCCTGGGGTACCGAAGAGCAGAAGGAGCGCTATCTGACCCCGATCCTCTCGGCCGAGGAAATCTGGTGCCAGGGGTTCAGCGAGCCTGAAGCCGGTTCCGACCTCGCCGCGGTCAAGACCGCGGCGAAGCGAGATGGGGATGAATGGGTGGTCACCGGACAGAAGGTCTGGACCAGCGGTGCCCAGTACTCGAAGTGGTGCATGCTGGTAGCCCGGACCGACCCCGAGGCATCCAAGCACAAGGGCCTCTCCTACTTCCTGATGGACATGGAGCAACCAGGGGTCCAGGTGAGGCCCCTTGTCCAGATCACCGGTGAGGCGGAGTTCAACGAGCTGTTCATCGAAGAAGCCAGGATTCCTCACGAGAACATGCTCGGGGGGGAGGGAGACGGCTGGAACGTCGCCCTGACCACACTGATGAACGAGCGTTCCGGCCTCGGGTTCTTCCTGCAGGTACGACTGCGACAGTGGGTCGACCAGGTGATCGAAGAAGCCGTCCGGAATGGTGCGATCGAGGATCCCGTGATCGCCGAACGGATCGGCGAGATCGAGGCTAGAACCGAGATTCTGCGCTTGATGGCATACCGCGGCCTGAGTGCTATCGAGAAGTACGGCCAGCCGGGCCCCGAGGGTTCGCTGACCAAATGGCTCTGGTCGGAGACCAACCAGATGCTGGTCCAGCTGGCCACCGACGTAGTCGGCCCCGAAGCCCTGAGCGCCGACAGCGACTGGGCATACGAACTGCTTCGGGCCCGGGGCAACTCGATCGAAGGCGGTACCACGGAAATCCTCAAGAACATCATTGCCGAGCGGGTAATGGGACTGCCGCGGAAGTAGGCCGGAATGCAATTCGACTTCACCGAAGACCAACAGGAGATCAAGCGCACGGCGAAGGAACTGCTGAGCAGCCGATCGACGCTCGAGCGGGTCCGCGCTGCGGCTGAGTCAAAGGCTTACGATCCCGGGCTCTGGGGAGAGTTGTGCGATCTCGGCTGGCCCGGAGTCGCGACCAGCGAGCAGTACGGCGGCGGCGGGCTCGGTGTAGTCGAGTTGGCCGGTCTGCTGGAAGAGGGCGGATATGCCCTGGCCGGCTCACCGTTGCTCGCGACCACAGCCTGCGGCGCGGCAATCCAGGAGGCCGGCTCCGAGTCGCAGAAGGAATCCTGGCTGCCCCGGCTCGCCACCGGGGAGATAGCCGGCACGCTCGCCGTCGCCGGCAAGCCGGCCCCGGATGCCGCCGATGCCGATGTGATCGTGCTCGTTGACGCCGGCCGGGGTGGGGCTCGTCTTCTCACCGGCGATCAGGCTTCGGTATCAGCCTTTGAGACCATCGATCCGACCCGACGCTACGGCGTCGTCGCCGGAGACGGTACAACCGGCGAGGAAATGCCCGGGGACAGTGAGGCGGCGCTGGCGATCGGGGCCCTGATCACCTCGGCCGAACTGGTCGGCATCTGTCAGCGCTCACTCGACATGACGGTCGAGTACGTGAAGGACCGCAAGCAGTTCGGCCGGCCGGTCGGCTCGTTCCAGGCGGTCCAGCACCGTTGCGCCCTGATGCTGATGCAGACCGAGGGCTCGCGCTCGGCCACCTATTTCGGGGCATGGGCCGCCGACGCCGACCGCGACCGCCTGATCGAGGGAGCGTCGCTGGCCAAAGCGACCTCCTCGAACGCCGGGGTCGAAGTGACCGGATCAGCCATCCAGGCCCATGGGGGGATCGGTTTCACCTGGGAGGCCGATGTCCATTGGTTCTTCAAGCGGGCCCAACTCGACGCCGCCTACCTCGACGGAACCAGGGCTCATCGTGCCCGTCTCGCGTCGCTGGCCGCCGAGCGGGTCAGTTACAACGCCTGAGCCGGTTCGTGACAGAGCCCGGATCCGGCCAGGATCGGTCCGAGGGGTGAGCACCGTCATACCCGACCCCGCAGGTGGTGTTAGGGTTACCGAACAGTGGATGGGACTACCCTAAGAAAGTCTGTTCCAAGACCGTCCGTATTGGCCTGGGTCGGCGGCTTGGCCTTCATCACCGGGATGGTCTATCTGATGGCGACCGCCGAGACCGGGCCGGTCGATCCGACCGAGGTGACCCGCTCACAGTCTCACGGCACCGTCGTCTTCAACTCGAGCATGATCGTATTCCGGGAGGGTCTGGAGGCCGTCCTGATATTCGCCGCCATAATCGCCAGTTTCGTAGGGGCGAACGCCTCTCGAAAGAAGCCGGTCGTCTGGGGGGCCGTCTTCTCGTTCGGGGCGACCGTCATGACCTGGTTCGCGGTGCGGGCCCTGCTGAACGTCGCATCGCCACTGGGCCCCAAACTGGAGGCGATCACGGGGTTCATCGCGATCGCCGTGTTGCTGGTCGTGCTCAACTGGTTCGTTCACAAGGTCTACTGGTCGGAATGGATCGGCCGCCACCATCGACGGCGCCGGGCACTGCTTGCCGGGACCGGGACCGGGGTGACCGTGGGGCTGGTCCTGCTCGGTTTCACCAGCGTCTACCGGGAAGGCTTCGAGGTCGTGCTGTTCCTGCAGAACCTCCAGCTCCAGCAGGGCAGCGGGGCCGTCATGGAAGGGGTGGCGATCGGCCTGACCGGCACCGCGATCGTCGGCGTATTCGTCTTTTTGCTCCATCGCAAGCTTCCCTACAAGAAGATGCTGATCCTCACCGGGATCCTGGTCGGCGTCGTCCTGGTCGTGATGGTCGGCGGCACAGCCCTCTCGTTCGCCGAGCTGGGGTGGATCCCGATGCACGAGACCCCGTTCGACGTCCCGGTCTGGATGGGTTCCTGGTTCGAGATCTATCCGGTCTGGGAGACGATCGGAGCCCAGATCCTGGCCGCGGGCTTCGTGATCGGCTCCTACTACCTCGCCGAGGAGATGAAGGATCGGGGACCGCGGCGAAGGGGCGAGCAGCCGACTGCGGTAAAGGGCGTCCGGCCCGGCGAGCTCAAGCCTTCGCCGGGTGAGTCCGCCGCGGTCAAACCGATGACCTGAGCGCAGCCCGCCGGCCAGTCCGCACGGCTCATAATGTCCCGGTGGCATCGACCTCACGAATCGGACCCGCCGGGCGTATACAGAGTGTGAGGCCGTTTGAAGAGATCGTCGAGGCTTATGGGCCGCTCGTGCTGCGCGTCTGCCGCTCGTC